>NZ_LSIX01000102.1:0-3125 GCF_001556475.1 Methylobacterium sp. CCH5-D2
GGGCGGGCGCGAGCCCGCAGCGGGGGCGGGACGCGGTCCGGGCGATGATGAAGTTCCTCAACGCGCTCTCGAAGCGCAACGACCTGCTGCTCGCGTTCCTGCTGATCTGCATCGTCTTCATGATGATCCTGCCGTTGCCCACGGCGATCATCGACGTGCTGATCGCGCTGAACCTCTGCCTCGCGGCGATTCTCCTGATGGCGGCCGTCTACCTGACGGACGTGGTGCAGCTCTCCTCCTTCCCGTCGATCCTGCTGCTCACCACTCTGTTCCGGCTAGCGCTCGCCATCTCGACCACCCGCCTGATCCTGATCCAGGCGGATGCCGGCCATATCGTCGAGACGTTCGGGCGCTTCGTGGTGGGCGGCAACCTCGTGGTCGGCCTCGTGGTGTTCCTGATTCTGACGATCGTGAACTTCATGGTGATCACGAAGGGCTCTGAGCGCGTGGCCGAGGTCTCGGCGCGGTTCTCGCTCGATTCGATGCCCGGCAAGCAGATGTCGATCGATTCCGACATGCGCGCCGGCATGATCGAGCTCGACGAGGCCAAGCGCCGGCGCAATAAGCTGGAGAAGGAGAGCCAGCTCTACGGCGCCATGGACGGCGCGATGAAGTTCGTCAAAGGCGACGCCATCGCGGGCCTGATCATCATCGCGGTCAACATGATCGGCGGCATCGCCATCGGCACGATGCAGCGGGGCATGCCGCTCGGCGAGGCGCTCGACCGCTACTCGCTCCTCACCATCGGCGACGGCCTCGTCTCGCAGATCCCGGCGCTCTTCGTCTCGATCACCGCGGGCTTCATCGTCACGCGCGTGGCCTCCGAGGACAATGCCGACCTCGGCAGCGACATCTCCAGCCAGCTCGTCGCCGAGCCGAAGGCGCTGATGATCACGGCCGTGATCCTCACGGTCTTCGCCTTCGTGCCGGGCTTCCCCGCACCGGTGTTCCTGATCCTGGCCGCGCTCACCGGGGGCGGGGGCTGGCTGATCGTGCGGCGGCGCGGCCGCGGGGCGGCCGAGACCCGCTCGCTGGAGATGCCCGCGCTCGCCCCCGCGCTCGCGCCCCCCGGCAAGGCGCCCTCGCTGCCCGGCGGCGACGAGGCCGACAGCGGCCCCGTCGAGGCGGTGAGCTTCGCGCTCACCGTGCCGCTGATCGTCGACATCGCCGCGTCCGTGCGCAACGCGATCCGGCCGGACAAGCTCGACCGCGAGGTCGCCCGCGTGCGCCGCGCCCTCTACTTCGACCTCGGCGTGCCGTTTCCCGGAATTCACCTGCGGCTCAACGAGAACCTGAAGGAGGGCGAGTACCGCATCCTCGTCAACGAGATCCCGGTGGCGGCGGGCGCCGCGCGGCCCGGCTACGTCATCGTGCGCGAGACCGAGGCGAACCTGCGCATGTTCGACATCCCCTTCGAGCGCGGCGAGGACTTCCTGCCCCACACGCCGAGCTACTGGGTCTCGACCAAGCACCTGCCCGTGCTGGAGCGGGCCGGCATGCAGGTGATGACGCTCTCCACCATGCTCACCTTCCACCTCGCCCACGTGCTGAAGGGGCATGCGGCGGAGTTCATCGGGGTCCAGGAGACCATGTACCTGATGAACCAGATGCAGAAGAACTTCGCCGAGCTGGTGCGCGAGGTGACCCGTCTCCTGCCCACCATCACCATCACGGACGTGCTGCAGCGCCTCGTCGGCGAGGAGATCTCGATCCGCGACATGCGCACCGTGCTGGAGGCGCTCGTCACCTGGGGCCAGCGCGAGAAGGACCCGATCGTGCTGGCCGAGCACGTCCGCGCCGCGCTCTCGCGCTACATCACGCACAAGTTCTCAGGCGGCCAGGGCATCATCCCGGCCTACCTGATCTCGAAGGAGATCGAGGACACGGTGCGCAACGCGATCCGCCAGACCAGCGGCGCCTCCTACCTCGCCCTCTCGCCGGACGTGCACCGGCAGCTGATCGCGGCGATGCGCGCGGCCGTCGGTGCGCCGGGGCAGAGCGCGGTGCCGCCCGTGATCCTGGTGCCGATGGATATCCGCCGCTTCATGCGCAAGATCGTGGAGCGCGACTTCCCGAACCTCGCGGTGCTCTCCTACCAAGAGCTGACCGCCAGCGCGAACGTCCAGCCGCTGGAGCGGGTGAGACTCACGGCGCAGCTCAACAATGCCGCCTGAGCGGGCCGCAGCGCTGTCGGGCAGGGCAGGGAGCAGAGCAGGGAGCAGGGCCGGGAGCAGGCCAGGGGCTTCCGCCGAGCGGTTGCGCCTCCTCGCCTACGGGTGCGGCCTCCTGGTCGCCTTCGGTCTTTACCTCCTCGTCCACGCAGGCGGGCAGGGGCCGGCCTTCTGGGCCGCGGCGCTCCTCTGCGGGGCGGGAATCGCGGCAGGCCTCGTGCGGGGCGCCGAGTCGGATTCCCGTGCCTTCCGCTGGGGGGCGGGCGGCGCCGCCCTCCTGGCCGCCGCCGTGCCGCTCCTGCCGGCGCTGGCGGCGGACGTACCGCTGGCGGCGGCCGTGCGCGCCCACCCGCTCTGGCCGCAGATCCTGGTCACGCTGTTCGCCGCCCGCGCGCTGGCGGAGGCGAACGAGCAGCGTTTCGCCGCCTTCTGGCGGGCGCCGCTCCGCGCCCGCGCCCCCGTCGCCGCCCAGTCCGCCGCCGCCGCGCTGGCGCTCGGCGCCTGCCTCGCGCTGCTGTTCTACCAGGGGCTCGCCTATCTGGGGCCGGCCCGGGGCGGCACGGGGCTCGTCGATCTCGTCGCGCACGCGCTCGCCGGCGAGAGCGCGATCCACCGGTCCATCGTGGTGCTGTTCTGCGTCATCCTGGCTTTCCTGGGCGAGGCCGCGCTCCAGCACCGGCGCGACCGCGAGGCGCTCGCCGCCCTGCGCCGGGAACTGGCGCGGGGGGACCGGACCGGCCCCGGCACGCTCCGGGGCCTGCTCGCCGGGCCGCTCGCGGGCTTCGGCCATACCCGGACCGTCCGCTCGCTGGCGCAGGGGCTGCGGGGCGGGGGGCCGGATGCGCAGGCGCTCGGGGCAGCCTTCGCCGCCTTCCACGGGGCCTCGCGCCGCTTCGTGCGCGGCCTGCTGCCCTTCCTGCCGCTGCTCGGCTTCTTCGGCACGGTGGTGGGCCT
>NZ_LSIX01001030.1:0-15873 GCF_001556475.1 Methylobacterium sp. CCH5-D2
GGAGATGTGTATAAGAGACAGGGCCCTGGAGGAGGGGCTCGACCGCTCGCTGTTCCACCGGAGCAACCTCGGCTACGCGCTGACCGAGGCCGGCGAGGGGCTGCTGGCCACCGCGGAGGCGATGGAGAGCGCCTTCCTCTCGGCGAGTGCCGCGCCGAAGGCCGGGCGCACGGTCTCCGGCACGGTTCGGGTCGGCGCACCGGACGCGTTCGGCAGCGTGTTCCTGGCGCCCCGGACCCACCGGCTGACGCGCCAGCACCCGGACCTGGAGATCGAGATCCTGGCCACCGCCCGGATCTTCAGCCTGTCGAAGCGGGAGGCCGACATCGTGATCAGCCTGTCGAGCCCGCAGCAGGCGCGGGTGGTGACGCGCCGGCTCACCGATTACCGCCTCGGCGTCTACGCCGCGCCGCGCTATCTCGCGGGGGCCGCGCCGATCCGCACGGTGGCCGATCTCGGGCGCCATCCCTTCGTGGGCTACATCGAGGATATGCTGTTTGCGCGCGAGCTTAACTATCTGAACGTGGTGGGCCCGGATACGGTGGCGCGCATCCGCAGCACCAATCTGCTGGCCCAGGTGCACGCGACGCTCTCGGGCGCGGGCCTGTGCATCCTGCCGGCCTTCATCGTCCCGACCTATCCGGGTCTGGTGCCGGTGTTGCCCGACGCGCTCGCGCTCACCCGCGCTTTCCACATGCACGTCCACGAGGACAACCGGAAGGCGCCGCACATCCGCGCGGTCGCGGCCTTCATCGCCCGCGAGGTCGCGGCGGCGCAGGGGCTGTTCTCCGGCGCGGGCGCAGTCTAGCGTCGCCGCCGATCAAGGAAGAGGCCGCCGGACGGGCGGCGCACATGCCGGAGGAACCATGGCCCACGCGATCGCTCTGCCGCGCCTGATGCGGATCGGGGCCGGGGCCTCGGCGCTGCTGCCGGAGGTCCTGGGTCAACTCGGCTTGAAGCGCCCCTTCATCGTCACCGACCCCTACCTCGCGGGCAGCGGGCGGGTGGAGGCGCTGGTCGCGGGTCTGCGGGGCGCGGGGCTGGAGGCCGCCGTCTTCAGCGACACGGTGCCGGACCCGACCGTCGCCTCGGTCGAGGCAGCGCTCGCCGCCCTGCGATCGGGCGAGCACGACTGCGTCGTCGGCTTCGGCGGCGGCAGCCCGATGGACACGGCCAAGGCCGTTGCGGTGCTGGCGCGCTTCGGCGGTGCGATGCAGGGCTACAAGGCGCCGCACCTCCAGGACGCGCCGGGCCTGCCCATCATCGCGATCCCGACCACCGCCGGCACAGGGTCGGAGGCGACGCGCTTCACCATCGTGACGGATTCCGAGACCGACGAGAAGATGCTCTGCATCGGGCTCGCCTACCTGCCGGTCGCGGCGCTGGTCGATTACGAGCTGACGCTCTCGAAGCCCCGCCGGCTCACGGCCGACACCGGCATCGACGCGCTGACACACGCGATCGAGGCTTACGTCTCCAAGCGTGCCAACCCGTTCTCGGACGGCATGGCGCTCTCGGCGATGCGGGCGATCGCGCCGAACCTGCGCCGGGTCTGGACCGATCCCGGCGACCGGGCGGCGCGCGAGGCGATGATGGTCGGCGCGACCCAGGCGGGCATCGCCTTCTCGAACAGCTCGGTCGCGCTGGTCCACGGGATGAGCCGGCCGATCGGCGCGCATTTCCACGTCGCGCACGGACTTTCCAACGCCATGCTGCTGCCCGCGGTCACCGCCTTCTCGGCGCCCGCCGCGCTCGCCCGCTACGCGGCTTGCGCCCGCGCCATGGGGGTGGCGGCCGAAGGGGAGGGCGACGGCCTCGCCGTCGAGCGCCTGATCGCGGAGTTGCGGGCGCTCAACGCCGAGCTGGAGGTGCCGAGCCCCGCCGCCTACGGCCTCAACGCCGCCCGCTGGCGAGAGCTGACGCCGCTGATGGCCCGCCAAGCTCTCGCCTCCGGCTCGCCCGCCAACAACCCGGTCGAGCCGAGCGCGGCGGAGATCGAGGCGCTCTACGGCGAGGTCTGGGCCGGCTGAGGGTCCGGCGCTCAGGCGCTGCGGCGACCCAGGGCGCGCGAGCGCTCCCGCGCGGCCCGCGCGGCCTGCTCGGCGTTGCGGAAGAGGGTGCCGTCGAGGCTGTCGAAGGCGCGGGCGGAGGAGAAGAAGCGCACCCCGTGCCCCTCGGGCACGGCGATCCCGGCGGCTGTCTCGCCCACCTCGATGATGCGGGTCGGAATGGTCTCGCTCTGCGCGCGCACGTCGGCGCGCGCCTCCGCGAACGGGTCGGCGACGAACGGATGGGTCATCTGGCGAATGGCTCCTGCGGGCCGGCGGAGGGCCGGCATGTCTGCGGTGGTAGGGGCGTGAGACGAGGCGATCCCGCTCGGGCGGGAAGCTCAGCGCCGACAGCGACCGTCAGATCGGCCGTGGATACGGGACCGGGCGTGGAGAATGCCAACATACGATAAGGTCACGCGATGTCCTCCTACAGAAGGACCACGAAGCCTTGGATAGAACCATCGACCGCGTGGTGCTTTAGCGTTTGTTATCGCGGCGCAAGCTACGCTCTTCAAATCACCGCGGCCGGAGGCAAGCAGTCCATCCTCCGGCACTCATAAGATGTGGGTGATGCGGTTTCGCGTCAACGGAACGATCTTTTGAAATTCGGGCTCGGCCTGGCACGAAAACGGGCTCAGGCCGCGCTTGGTGCCGGTTTCTGCCAGCCGCGTCGGATCGTGCGACCTCAGGAGGATCGTCGGATCCATCTGACGGGTCTTCCGGAGGGAGCGCCGCGTGGTTCAGGCGCATACCGCTGGACCGTCGAACGAGGGCGTAGGCGGCGCGGCTGGCCGCACCTTCGTCAGGGCGCCTGCGCACCCGCGATGATCCGGACGAGGGCTGGATAGTCGCACACCACCCGCTCGGCGCCCGCCGCGGTGAGGTCGGCGCCCAGCGGGTCGTGGCCCCAGTGCCCGCCGCCCGTGAAGCCGACGACCCGCATCCCGGCCGCGCGCGCGGCGGTGACGCCCGGCACGCTGTCCTCGACGACGAGGCAGGATTCCGGCGCGAAGCCCATGCGGGCGGCGGCGTGCAGGAACAGGTCCGGGAAGGGCTTGCCGCGCGCCACCTCGACCGAGGAGAAGACCCGGCCCTCGAAGAGCGGCAGCAGCCCCGTCAGGCCGAGCGAGTGCCCGAGCCGCACGGGATCGCTGCTCGATGCGACGCAGCGCGGCAGGTCGAGGGCCGCGATCGCCTCGGAGGCGCCCGCCATCGCGCGCAACTCGGCGTCGAAGGCGCGCAGCGTCTCGGCCTTCACCGCCTCGACGAACCCCTCCGGCGCCGCGATGCCGTAGTCGCGGGCGACGTGCTGCATGATCGAGGGCATCGCAGTGCCGGCGAAGCGCGCCCGCACGGTCTCGACGTCGATGTCGACGCCGATCCGGTTGAGCCCGGCCGTGAGGCAGGCGAGGCTGATCGGCTCGCTGTCGACGAGCACGCCATCGCAGTCGAAGATCACCAGGGCTGGCCGCAGGCCGACCTCGTCCACCGTAGGGTTCACCGCATTGTCCTGTGAGGGAAGTCCGCGCCCGTCTCGCACGGGCGCCCCGGCGCCGCAACGCGGGGCGGAAGCCCGCCCGTCTTGCGCTGGTCCCGGCCTGGCCCTACGCCACCGCGTCCGGGCAAGTCCGGGCAGGCCCCGGATCGTCAGGACCCCTCGCGCGATGCTCCGCTTCCTCAGCCGCCTTCTCGGCTTCCTGTGCCTGGCCGGAGGTTTCGTGGCCCTGGTCTATGACGGTGCGCGCTCCATCGCCAACAATGGGCTGCGGGTAACCTCGCTGTCGGACGTGCTCCTCACCCTGTTCAAGGACAAGGCCGCGGGCCTTCAGGCCGCCGTGCAAGACGTCGCGCCCTGGCTCTGGGACCTCGCGGTGCTGCCGCTGACCCTGGCGCCGGCCTCGCTGATCGGCCTCGTGCTGGGCGCGGCCCTCCTCTGGCTCGGACAGCCCTCGCGCGAGCCGATCGGGTTCCTCACCCGTCCGTGAGGCGGGCCTCCGCCGCGGCGAGACGGTCCCTGAGGGCCGCGATCTCGTCGAGGAGCCAGTAGCGCTCGCTCACGTCGAGCTGCGAGGCGAAGAAGTAGCGCAACGCGCCCGAATCGTCGTGGACGGGGCCGACATAGAGGGCGTTGCGGAAGGTCGAGCCGTCCCGGCGGTAGTTCAGCAGGTCGATCGTGATCGCCGCCTCGGCCCGCACCGCCGCGCGGATCCGCGCCACCGCCTCAGGGTCGGTCTCCGGCCCCTGCAGGAAGCGGCAGTTGCGCCCCACCACCTCGAAGCGCTCGTAGCCGGTCAGCGCCAGGAAGGCGCTGTTGGCGAACACGATCGGGTTGTCGAACTGGTGCGGGTCCGTGACGATCATCGGCATCCGCGTAGCGCGCACCGCCGCCGCGAAGGGATCCCCGCGATGCGATTCGCCCTGCAGGCGGTCGAGCAAACGTCCCGGGCCGGCGGCTTCCATGCGCGTGGTCGTCCCCCGTCCCGCTTCCGCGGCAAGCGCGCCGCCGCGGCACCCGTGCCCCCGGCCGCGCTACACGCGCGCGGCCCGCCTCCCCATATCAGGGAACGAACCCGAGAGACCATCGGAGATCCCCATGTTTCTGTTCCGCAAGCGGCCCGAGATGCCGACCGCGGCCGAGGCCCTGCCGGGCCGAGCGACCCCGCTGCCGACGGCCGAGCGGCACTTCGTCAACGGCCACCCGCTGAAGGGTCCCTATCCGGAGGGCATCGAGACGATCGTGCTCGGGCTCGGCTGCTTCTGGGGTGCCGAGCGCCGCTTCTGGCAGCTGCCCGAAGGCGTCTTCGTCACCGCCGTCGGCTACGCGGGCGGCCTCACGCCGAACCCGACCTACGAGGAGGTCTGCTCCGGCCTGACCGGGCACAACGAGGTGGTGCTGGTGGCCTTCGACCCGGCGGTGCTGCCGCTCGAATCGGTGCTGCGCACCTTTTTCGAGAGCCACGATCCGACGCAGGGAATGCGTCAGGGCAACGACGTCGGCACGCAGTACCGCTCCGGCATCTACACCAGCGGTCCGGCCCAGGAGGAGACGGCGCGCGCCGTGCGCTCCGCCTACGCGAGCGCCCTGAAGGCGCAGGGATTCCCGGACGTCACCACCGAGATCGTGCCCCTCGAGACGTTCTACTTCGCGGAAGGCTATCACCAGCAGTACCTCGCCAAGAACCCGGGCGGCTATTGCGGCCTCGGCGGCACCGGTGTGACCTGCCCGGTCGGAACCGGCGTGGCCGCCTGAGGAGGCCGCGCGGGCGCGCCCCGCCAAGCTTCGTCTTGCCGCTGTCGCCGCCCCGTGCGACATCCCGCCCGTTCACACGGGCGGGAGAGGATCGAGGTGTTGGAACGCGCGTTCGAGCGAGCCCTGTTCGCCTGCCGCTGGCTCCTGGCGCCGTTCTACGCGGCGCTGGCGATCGGGCTCGTCGTCCTCTTGGTCAAGCTGCTGCAGGAGCTCGGCCATTTCATCCTGCACGCGTGGGAGTCGAACGAGTCCCAGACCATCCTCGGCGTTCTGACGCTGGTCGATCTCTCCTTCACCGCATCCCTGCTGATCATCGTGATGTTCTCCGGTTACGAGAACTTCGTCTCCAAATTCGACCACACGGACCACAAGGACTGGCCGGAGTGGATGGGGACGATCGACTTCACGGGCCTCAAGCTCAAGCTGATGTCGTCGATCGTGGCGATCTCGGCGATCCAGCTCCTGAAATCCTTCATGGACGTGAAGGCCTACTCGGATCGCGAGCTGTACTGGCTCGTGGGAATCCACATGGTCTTCGTCGTCTCGGGGATCCTGATGGCGCTGACCGACCGGATCGCTGCCGGCCACCACGACAAGTAGGTCTCGCCGGCCCCGCTCCCGCCGGGGCCGGCGCTCAGGCCGCCGCGGAGGTCT
This sequence comes from Methylobacterium sp. CCH5-D2, assembly GCF_001556475.1. NCBI lineage: Bacteria > Pseudomonadati > Pseudomonadota > Alphaproteobacteria > Hyphomicrobiales > Methylobacteriaceae > Methylobacterium > Methylobacterium sp. CCH5-D2. The sequence goes on from NZ_LSIX01001030.1 coordinate 5,956, forward strand.
CCGCACGCTCGCGGGCGAGCTTGGCGACCGCGACCTGATCGACCTTGCCGGTGCCCAGCATCGGGACGCGGTCGAGCACCACCACCTCGGCGGGCACCGCGATCTCGGGCGCGCCGCGGCTCTTGGCGAAGCTCTGGTAGGCCGCCCGCGTCGCGTCCCTGGCTTCCGTGAACAGCACCAGCCGCTCGCCCTTGCGGGCGTCGGGAAGCGCCGCGACGGCGCTCGGCGCCTCGGGCCAGAGGTCGGCGGCCAGCGCCTCGACCGAGGCGAGTGACACCATCTCGCCCGCGATCTTCGCGAAGCGCTTGGCCCGGCCCTTGATCGTCACGAAGCCGAGCGGGTCGATCGCGACGATGTCGCCGGTGTCGTGCCAGCCCTGCGGCGGCGCCTCCAGCACCCCGGGCCGCTCGCTGCGCAGGTAGCCCAGCATCACATTGGGACCCCGCACGGAGAGGCGGCCGCCCTCCTCGATGCCCGGGACCGGCTCCAGGCGCCACTCCATGCCCGGCAGGAGCCGACCGACCGTGCCGAAGCGGTTGAACATCGGCGTGTTGAGCGCCACCACCGGGCCGCACTCGGTGACGCCGTAGCCCTCTAGGATGCGCAGGCCGAACTTCTCGCCCCAGGTCTGCCGGGTCGAATCCTTCACGGGCTCGGCGCCCGCCACGACGTAGCGCAGGGAGCGCAGGTCGTAGGCGTTGGCGGCCTTCGCGTAGCCGCGCAGGAAGGTGTCGGTGCCGAACAGGACCGTGGCGTTCGAGCCGTAGATCAGCTCCGGCACGATCCGGTAGTGCAGGGGCGAGGGGTAGAGATAGACCGGGACCCCTGACACCAGCGGCAGCACCAGCCCCGCGGTCAGTCCGAAGGCGTGGAAGACCGGCAGCACGTTGAAAACCCGGTCACGGGGGCCGAAATCGATCCGTGCCGCGACCTGCACGGTGTTGGCCAGCATGTTGCGGTTGGCCAGCACCACGCCCTTCGGGGCGCCCTCGCTGCCCGAGGTGAACAGGATCGCGGCCGGGTCGTCCCCGCGCCGCGCCACGAGCGGCGCGCGCCGCGCCAGGAGACCGCGGATCTTGTCGCCCGTGGCGATGGTCGCCCGCACGTCCTCCAGGTAGACGATCTCGACCTGCGCCCCGACCGCCTCGACGACGGCCCCGAGCCGGCCCTTCTCGATGAAGGCGCGGGAGGTGAGGATCTTCGAGACCTCCGCCGCCCGGCAGGCCGCCAGGATGTTGGCCGCGCCCGCCGAGAAGTTGATCATCGCGGGCACGCGGCCCGAGGAGTTCAGCGCGAAGAAGGTCACGGCCGCCGCGTTGGCATTCGGCAGCATCACGCCGATCGCCTTGCCCTCCGGGCAGAGCGGCATCAGCTTGCGGGCCAGGATGTTGGCGCCCATCACGAGGCGGCCGTAGGTGAGCCTGCCGGTGACCGGGTCCTCGACCGCCGTGCGGCGCCAGCCGTGGCGCTCCCCGGCCTCGCAGAGCGCGGCCATCGCGCTCCGGTCGAAGTCCGTGGTGCGGAAGACGAGATTCGACATGATGCCGTAGAGGGCGGCCCCCGCCGCCTGCCGGCGCGCCTTTCCCTTGAGCGCCGGATCGACTTCCAGCCGCACCGGCTCCTCGATCGTTACGGTCACCTTCGGCCACCAGCGGCGGCGCACCTGATCGCGGGCGAGCCGCGAGAACAGCGTGCGCTCCAGGCCCTCGATGCGCACCGGCACCACCATCGCGCCGGACTTGTCGGCGATGAGCCCGGCCCCGTCATAGACCTTCATCAGGCTGCCCGTGACGGTGAGCCGGCCCTCGGGGAAGATGATCAGGGTCTCGCCGCCCTTGACCGCGTTGATCAGCGTGCGGGTGGCGAGCGGCCGGGTCGGATCAAGCGGCATCGCCTTCGTGACCTTCAGGAAGGGCTTCACCCACCAGCGCTGCGCGATGCCGTGGTCGATGGCGAAGACCGGCTCGGTCTCGAGGAGCGAGAGGGCCAGCGGCGCGTCGAGGAACGAGACGTGGTTCAGCGCCACGATCGCGTTCGGCCCGGCCTTCTCGACGTTCTCCAGGCCCCGCACCTCCAGCCGGTAGAAGGCCCGGAACAGGATCGAGAGCGCGTCGCGGAACGGGCTCGTCGGCAGGGTGGCGAAGACCACCACGCCGACCGCGAGGTTCAGCACGGCGATGAGCGCCAGCAGGCTCGGAATCGAGACGCCGAGGCCCTGGAGCGCGGCCAGCGCCAGCGTGCCGGCCACCATGAAGGCGGCGGTGAGCACGTTGACGGCGCCGATCACCCGGGCCCGGCGCGCCTTGTCGGTCCAGGCCTGCACGGCCGCGAAGGGCGGCACGATGTAGAGGCCGCCCGCCACCGCCAGCCCCAGGAAGTCGATCGCCGCGCGCAGGCCGCCCGCGGTGCCGAGGAAGCCCAGCGCATCGAGCGCCTCGCCCGAGGGCGGCGGCAGGTGCGAGACCGTCCAGGCAAGGTCGAGCCCGAACACGCCCATCAGCACCGCGCCGACCGGCGTCGGCAGGAGCACGATCCGGCCGCTGGCGAGCCAGGAGGCGAGTCCCGAGCCCAGCGCGATGCCGACCGAGAACAGGGCGAGCAGCAGCGTCACCACGGTCTCGCTGCCGTGGAAGCGCTCCTTCACCAGAACCGGCAGCAGGGAGAGCACCACGACGCCGACGAGCCAGAACCAGCTCACGATGACCGAGCCGCGCCACAGGCGCGTGTCGCCCCAGATGTCGCGCAGGAGCGCCACCGTGGAGCGCAGCACGTTGCGGTCGATGGCGAGGTCGGGCGCGCCCTCGCCGGTCCTGGGGATGAGGCGGGCCGAGAGCCAGCACAGCACCGCGAAGATCATGATCAGGCCCGCGAAGGCGAGGCCGGTGCCGCCCATGGCGCTGGCGAGCCCCGCCGTCATGGTGCCGAGCAGGATCGCCAGGAAGGTCGCGCCCTCGACCAGCGCGTTCCCGGCGGGCAGCTCCGCGCGGCGCAGGTGATCGGGCAGGATGCCGTACTTGATCGGTCCGAACAGCGCCGCGATCACCCCGAACAGGCCGAGGGCGACGAACAGGATCGGCACCGAGTGCAGCACGAAGCCCAGAGCCGCGGCGCCCGCGGCGAAGATCTCGGCGAATTTCAATCGCCGCGCCATGATGGCCTTGTCGTAGCGGTCGGCCAGTTCGCCGCCGAGGCCCGACAGGATGAAGAACGGGCCGATGAACACGGCACTCGCCAGCGTGACGAGGACGCCCGCGTTGCCCCCGGCGGCCTCGCCGACCTTGAACAGGATCAGGAAGGCGAGCGCGTTCTTCAGGAAATTGTCGTTGAAGGCCGAGAAGAATTGGCACCAGAACAGCGGCGCGAAGCGCCGCGCGGTCATCAACGCACGGAACATGGTGGTCTCCCGGTCTGCGCCATGGTTGGACCAGGGCGCGCGGCGGCGTCAAATCCGGGCCTTGGCGGCGGTCTTGCCGGGGCGGTCGGGATCGCGACGTGAACGATGTTCATGATGCCTCGCCGGCGTCGGGCCGCAAGGGCCCCAGTCGCCGGCCGGTGCGGCCTCGCACGGGGAGCCGGGCGTGCCCTGGCGCCCCCTCAGGCCGCGCCGAACAGCTCGCGCGCCACGCGCCCGTGCGCCTCTCGCAGGGCCCGGACGTCGATGCCGAGCGGCTCGCCGTCGATGACCCGCCAGCAGCCCGCGACCATCACCCGGTCCGCCCGGTGCGCGCCGCAGAGGACCAGCGCCGCGAGCGGGTCGTGCGCGCCGGAGAAGCGCAGCTCGTCCAGCGTGAACAGGGCGAGGTCGGCCTCGAGCCCCGGGGCGATGCGCCCGATGTCGTCGCGCCCGAGGCAGCGGGCCGAGCCCTCCGTCGCCCAGCGCAGCGCGTCGAGATGGGTGACCGCCTCGGCCCCGTAGGTCAGGCGGTTCAGCATCAGGGCGTGGCGCACGCCCTCCATCAGGTTCGAGCTGTCGTTCGAGGCCGAGCCGTCGACGCCGAGGCCGACGGGCGATCCCGCCGCCTCCAGCTCGCAGGTGCGGCAGCGGCCCGAGGCCAGCACCATGTTGGAGGTCGGGCAGTGGCAGATCCCGACACCGGCGGCCCCCAGGCGCGCCACCTCGGCATCGTCGAAATGGATGCCGTGGGCGAGCCAGGTGCGCCCGGAGAGCCAGCCGACCTCCTCAAGGTAGTCGACCGGGCGCTGGCCGAACAGTTCGAGGCAGTAGGCGTCCTCGTCCAGCGTCTCGCCCAGATGGGTGTGCAGGCGGCAATCGCGCAGGTCGGCGAGGCGCGCGCTCTCGCGCATGAGCCGCTTCGTCACCGCGAAGGGCGAGCAGGGGGCCAGCGCCACCTGGACCATCGCGCCGGGCCGGGCATCGTGGAACAGGTCCAGCACCCGCTCGCTATCGGCGAGGATCGCGTCGTCGTCCTGCACGAGCGTGCCCGGCGGCAGTCCGCCCTCGTCCTGCGACAGGCTCATCGAGCCGCGGCTGACGCAGGCGCGTATGCCGAGCGCCCGGGCCTCGTCGACCTGCACGTCGACCGAATCCTCCAGTCCCCGCGGGAAGAGGTAGTGGTGGTCGCCCGCCGTGGTGCAGCCGGAGAGCAGCAGCTCCGTGTAGGCGAGCCGGGTCGCGAGGCGGAACGCCTCCGGGGTGATCCGTTGCCAGACCGGATAGAGCGCCTGCAGCCAGGGGAAGAGCGGCTTGTCGAGCGCCGCCGGATGCGCCCGCGTGAGCGTCTGGAAGGCGTGGTGGTGGGTGTTGACGAGGCCCGGGACGACGACGTGCCGCCCGGCCTCGAAGACCGCATCGACGGGCGCGGCCGGCGCGCGGCCGGCGGGCACGCACTCGGCGATGCGCGTACCCTCCACCACGATGCCGCCGCCCGCCCCCGCGGCCAGGATGGCGAGCGGGTCGCGGATCCAGAGGCGGCGCGGGGTCTCGGTCATGCGCGGCGTCCTCCCTGGGGCGCGGCTTCGCCGGCCCGATGCTGCCGCGCCCAGCCGTAGCGGAAAGCGGTGCGGACATCGACCTTCATGCAACAGCGAACGAAAACCTCTGCGCGCCCGCGATATTGGGATGGCACGGTGCTTGCCAGCAGAAAATCGGGCCGCAATACTGCTTACGAGAAACGGCCACGGGAGGATTCGCCCTGTCTCGCACAGGGAGAACCGTCTTGCTCTACGGGCTCTACTTCCTCACCTGCCTGGCCGACAACCCCGGGCATTGCGTCACGCGGGTCCACCTGTTCAGCGACGAGGTACAGACGCCGCAGCAATGTCTCTCGGTCGCGCAGCCGCAGATGGCCGCGTGGCAGAGCGCCCACGGCCGCTGGCGCGTCACGCAGTTCCGCTGCGGCCGGCCGCCGAAGAGCGACGGAACGCGCATCTGAGCCCGCGCGATCGCCCCGCAGAAGCCTTCGGGCGCGATCGATCAGCGCACAACGTTCCGGCATGGGAAGGTTGTGATATGATGCCGCCATGGCACGCCGCGTTTTCTGCCGGATCGTCGACAGGCCCGATGGCCTGTTCGACGTCACCGCCACGATCGAGCCCGACAAGACGTTCCGCCGCGAGGGGGTCGCCTCGCTCGCCGAGGCGGAGCGCTGGATCGAGGGTCTGCGCACGTTGATGACGGCGCTCGGCGCACCCGTCCTGCGCGCCGACATCGCCGAGGGGGAGGCGGCGGACGACCCCGCACGCGCCGGGACGGAGCGCCTCGACAGCGGCGCGGGGTCGTAGGGATCGAAACCGCGCGGCCGGACGGAGGGTCACATCTGCTCGAGGAACGGCCGGAAGTTCTCCAGCCACGCCCGCAGCCAGGCCTCGCAATGCTGCTGCGCGGCCTCGGCGCTCGGCGCGTGGCCCCATACGTCCTCGGCGAGCGGGCTCCACCACGTCCAAAGCCGGTTCGAGCCGTCGTACTCGCAGATCCCGACCTCGATCTGGCCGACCCGGCCGACGAGGCGGCGCAGCGGGATGCCGGCGACGTCGGAGGCGGTCCAGGCGATGCGGCTCTCGGGCATGTCCGGAAACGGCCGGGGCGCCGGTCCGGTTCGCCGGTCCGGCGCACCCGATCGGCCCGCCAGCCTTTTCGGCCTCTCCTTCCTCGGCGGCCCCGGCCGGGTTTCGGGTCCGCGGGGCGGCGATCCGCCCGGGGCGCCGCGGCGGAACCCCGCGGGGGCGTCCGGCGCTGGTCGAGGCGGCCCGCCGCGGCCGGAGACTGGAGGTGGCGAGATGCCGACGCGCCTGTCCGAGGAGGAGCCCCGCCTGGGCGAGAGGGCGCCGGGATGCCGGACCGTCACGATAACCCACGAGCCTATCCTCGTTCTCTGCCGGGTGGGGCAGGGCGCCCTGCAGGACGCCCGCGGACCGTGGGAGGGCAATGCCATGGCGATCTTCCGCGCCCACGGGGACGCGGTCGTGGCCAGCGCGATCGCTACGTCCGCGCGGGCCGGCGTCGAGGGCGGGGTCGTCGCGCTCGCGGCGGCCGATCTCGGTGCCTGAAGCGCGGGCCCGGCCCATGGCACCCGACTTCTTCGCCCGCAACGCCGCCGCGGTCGCGCCGGAGCTCATCGGCTGGCGGCTGCTCGTCGACGGGGTCGGCGGGTCGATCGTCGAGACCGAGGCCTACGACCGGAGCGATCCGGCCTCGCACAGCTTCGCGGGGCCGACACCCCGCAACGCCAGCATGTTCGGGCCGCCGGGGCACGCCTACGTCTACCGCTCCTACGGCATGCACTGGTGCCTCAACCTCGTCTGCGAGCCGGGCAGCGCCGTGCTGATCCGCGCGCTCGAGCCGACGGACGGATTGGAGACCATGCGGGCCCGCCGCGGCACCGAGGCGCTGCGGCTGCTCTGCGCCGGTCCCGGCCGGCTCTGCCAAGCGCTCGCGGTCTCCCGCGCGCAGGACGGGCTGCCGCTGGACCGCGCACCGTTCCACCTCGATCCGCCGGGCGGGGCCGTTGCGGTGGCGGCGGGCCCGCGCATCGGCATCACCCGCGCCGCTGGGACGCCATGGCGCTTCCTGCTCGCCGGCTCCCGCTTCGTCAGCCGGCCGCTGCCTCGCACGCCCCGCCCGCCCGCCGCGTGACCGGTGTCGGATGGACATGGACGGATGGGCATGGAAGTCTTCGGCCGGGAATGGCATGGATGCGCGCATGAACCCCGTCGCCATCGCCGTCATGCTCGGGATCCTGGTCGCCTGGGCGGGGCTGCTCGCCGCCGCGCTCTATCTCGGCAACCCGCTCCTGCTCGCGATCTTCGCCGTCGTCTCGGTGGCGATGTTCATCCGCTGGGACGTGTTCGGCTGATCCCCGCGGTTCTCTCGGCGGATTCCCTCGTCCCCAGGAAACCCGGAGCGATTCACAGTCCTTGGCGCGAACGCTCGGCCAATCGCAAGCTTCGGGAATGGCTAGGCCCAACGCTGAGCCTCGCCGAAGCGAAGATCGTTCGACAGCGTTCGCCGTGAACCGCTACAAGATGTAGGCCAACCTGTGGGCTGAACGGCCTGCACGTCGCCAAAACGGTAGGCGGATCAATTATTGAGCGAAAGGTAGTGGCGGAGACGGAGGGATTCGAACCCTCGATACCCTTATTAGGGGTATGCTCATTTAGCAAACGAGTGCCTTCAGCCTCTCGGCCACGTCTCCGGCGCTGATGGCTCTACGGGTTCGGCCCGTTCCGGTCAAGCGGGGCCCGCGGGCTACCAGCTGCCCAGCGCGGGTTGCCCGCGGCGGCGCGGCGGCGGCGCTCGTAGTGCTTGGCGACGCGCAGATGCCGCGAGATCGCGTAGTTCATCGCCGTCAGGAAACCGTAGGTGCCGCGCGCGAAGTGGCGCCGGCCGAGATAGGCCTTGAGGAAGTTGCCCGGCAGCTCCACGAAGACCCGCCAGACGGGGATCGTCACGCCGCGCGCCTCGAGGTCGTCGGCCTGCTGGTCGGAGTAGCGGTTGAGCTTGATCAACTGGTCGCCGAGCGAGCGCACGGAGAAGTGGTGGACGCGGGCCCGCAACAGCCCGGGCTCGATGCCGGGCCTCAGCTCGACCCGGTCGTGGACGGGGGAGGGCGCGTAGCGGCCGGCATCGAGCCGGTAGAGCCGCACGGGGGTGAGCGTGTAGGCCCAACGGTGGGGCCGGCTCTCGCCAGGGAAGATCTCCGCGATGGCCAGCCGCCAAGCGGGCCGGGCGGGCTCGCCGGCGGCGAAGAGCGCCCGGATCTCGGCGGCGAGCGCGGGCGGCACCACCTCGTCGGCGTCGAGGTTGAGGAGCCAGGGATGGCGGCACTGGGCTTCCGCGAAGCGTTTCTGCGGGCCGTAGCCCGGCCAGGGATTGTGGATCACCCGGGCGCCGAGGCTCTCGGCCAAGGCTTGCGTCCCGTCCGTCGAGCCGGAATCCACTACGACGAGGTCGTCGGTGAGGTCGGCCACCGCCCGAATCACGGCGCCGATGCGGTCGGCCTCGTTCTGGGCGATGATGAAGACGGAGAGCGGAAGCGGGGCGGATCCGGACATGGACTCCGCCCTAGCGGCGCCCCCGCGGGCGGGCAAGCGCCCGACAAGCCTCAGGCGGCCGCGGCCTCGGGCAGGCGCTTCCTCTGCACCTTGCCGTTCGGCGTGCGAGGGAGGCTTGCCAGGAAGCGGATCTCGCGGGGGCACTTGTAGGCGGCGAGCCGCTCGCGGCACCACGCCAGCAGCGCCTCGGCGTCGGGCAAGGCCCCCGGCTGCAGCACCACGAAGCCGCAGATCACCGAGACGTCGGCCCGCACGCGCAGCTCGCTCACGCCCACCTCGGCGACGTCCGGGTGCAGGGCCAGCACGCCCTCGACCTCGTTCGGGGAGACGCGGTAGCCCATCGCGTTCATCAGGTCGTCGGCCCGGCCCTCGAACCAGAGGTAGCCCGCCGCGTCGAGCCGGGCGAGGTCGCCGCCGCAGAACCAGTCGCCGCGGAACACCGCCGCCTCCTCGTCGGGCCGGTTCCAGTAGCCCAGCATCAGCCCCGGCTCGGAGCGGTGGACGGCGAGCAGCCCCGTCTCGCCCGCCGGCAGCGGCTCGGGGTGGCCCTCGCGGGGCAGGATCGCCACCCGGCGCCCCGGCTGGGGCCGGCCCGGCGAGCCCGGCCGCACCGGGGTGGTGGGCCCGCTGGACACGTAGGTCGAGACCTCGCTCATCCCGAGCGCCTCGTAGAGCGGCTTGCCCGTGGCGGTCTCCCAGGCCTCCAGCAGGTCCACGGGCAGCGCCTCGCCCGCGGTGCAGCCGTGGCGCAGGCGCGAGAGGTCGTGCGCGCGGAGGTCGCCGTATTTCAGGATCTGCCGGTAGAGGCTCGGCACCGCGGCGAAGATGGTGGCGCCCTGCTCGGCGATGAGCCGCGGCCAGACGCCCGGGTCGCGCGGCCCGTTGTAGAGCACCGCGGTGGCGCCGGCCGCCCAGGGGTCGGTGATGCCGACGCCCAGCGTGTAGGTCCAGTTCATGGTGCCGGCATGCAGCATCACGTCGGTCTCGGAGAGGCCGAGCCAGTGCGCCAGCATCGGCCTACGGCCCCAGATGGTGCGGTGGGCGTGCAGCACGCCCTTCGGCCGGCTGGTGGTGCCGGAGGTGTAGACGAGGGTGGCCGGGTCGTCGGCGGCGGTGTCGGCGTAGTCGGCGAGCGGCGCGTGGCCCTTGAGCCGGGCGATGTCCTCCGGCCCGAGCAGCAGGCGGTCGCCGAGGTCGGCGGGCTCGATCCGGCAGCCGCCGGCCAGCGCCACCGCGCGGGCCCCGGAATTCTCCATCAGGAAGGCGGCCTCGGCCGGCGTCAGCTGCGGCGAGGAGGGCAGGGCCACCAGCCCGGCCGCGAGCGCGCCGAAGTAGGTCAGCACGTAGTCGGCCTCGTTGCCCATGCGGATCATCACCCGGTCGCCCGGCACAAGCCCGAGCCCGAGG
>NZ_LSIX01001031.1:0-372 GCF_001556475.1 Methylobacterium sp. CCH5-D2
GCCCCGCACCGTGCCGAGCCTGCGCTCGTCGTAGGCGAATTCCGGCCGCCACATCAGCGAGCCGTAGGCGAAGACCCAGAGGTCGTTCCCGCCGGTGCGGTCGGCGACGACGGCCTCCAGGCCGGGGCGCAGCTCCTCGTCGGTGAGCAGCTTCAGGGCCGTCTCGTCGTCCGGGACGGGCACGGCGTGGGCACGGGCGATCAGGTCGAGGTTGAGATCGAGGTCGGCGGGGGCGGCGGCAGATGGCATGGGCGGAGCGGAGCATTCGGCGGGCCGCGTGGCAACCCGTGCGTGCGCGTTCGGCTCCGCGCGTCACCGACGCCGGAGGCATGGCCGAGAGGGAGACGCGGGACGCCGCGGAACCCTTGAGGA
>NZ_LSIX01001032.1:0-29688 GCF_001556475.1 Methylobacterium sp. CCH5-D2
TGCAGTGTGTAGTCGAGCTGCATTTAGCAACTGAAGATGTGAATGAAATTGACTAAAATCAATTTCATCGAATGCCGGCACCGACAATAGCGAGTGGCGGCAAGCACTTCAATGCTCATGTTGGAGAAGTGCTTGCCTGGCCTTGGGCAAGCCGGAACTGCTTTACCGCAGGTGGTGTTTCCGGCGGCGCTTCCGTCCGCGCTTTTCCCGGGGCGGGCCGCGCCATTCAAGGGAGGTTCCCGTCGATGGACAAGCCAGTCGCTGCCTGATCGGGGCCGTCAACCTGCTCGCGGCCGCCGACCCAGCACAGGCCGCGATGCCTGCCCAGACCGTGCTAACCGCGGCCATGCGTGCCGAGAGCTACGCCGACCTGCCCAAGCCCATCCCCGACGCTGTGGCGCTCCTAAAGGAGCCGGACGAGGTCGCGGCGAAGGCCAAACCGCTACTTGCCGCCTCTTAGGGCGAGGCCACGGTACAGCAGGCGCAATACTACTATCATCGCCACCATCACCATCACTGCTGCGACATGCCGTACGGGTACAGAGCCTGATGCGGCGGGGTGGATGGTTCCGCACCCCGCCCAGCCTTACCGCTGGCTCTTGGCGGCGCCTAGGATGCGCCGGTAGGTTCCGCCGAACACGGTGTGGGTCGCCGAGGTCCACTGCGAGTCCGCCGCCAGCGTCTCGCGGCTGGGGTAGATGCGTCGCGATTGGAGTTCGCGCTCGGCGCCTCCTCTTCGTTCATCGCCATGAGCTCGAAATCGGCCTCAACCGAGACGACGGACACCTGCATGAACGGCTCGTCCTTCCGGAAGATATGCCTGCGGCCTTCGTCCGGGGCCTTGAACACCATGAAGTACATCGTCGGCCCCCAGTGCCGGATGAGTGCCGGCATTGCGACCGGCACTGTTCCGGTCCAGTCGGTGTAGAAGCGTGGGTGGATCTCGGTCCTGATCACCTAATTCTCCTCGACCCTTAGGTCGATGAGGATCCGATAGGCGTAGTAGGCCTCGCCGAAGCTCCAGAGCGGCGGCCTTTGCGGTCCCGGTCCGCCGGGCTCGGCGAAATTCCCTCAAAGACCAGTCTTGCGGCCCTGGTGCTCACGCCCAATTCGGCGTCGTAGGCGTAGAACAGCTCGATCCCGCCTTTGACCGCTTCCAAGAGCGGGATGCAGTGCCAGGCATAATCCTGCGAGCCTTCTGTGCGGGGCTCCGGATCGCCCGCCCAACCGGGAATTTTCAAGCGCGTCCGCCGGGGCGGCAGCCCCGGCTCGATCAGCCTGACCTTCACCTGTCGCATTCTCGACCGTCCCTTCGATGTCGCCCTGGAAGATAGGAGGTCAGAGGAACGGTTCGGCGCGAAGCAACACCATGTGATCGCCCAGTCAGGTCGCTGCGGGGCGTAGCAGTACGTTGGCGACGCCCTGGGTGTGATCCGCGTCTTACTCGACGGTGACGGATTTTGATCTAGGCCGATCCCGCTCCAAGTGCGAAAGAGCGGCCCCAAAATCTCTGCGCCTGCCGACGTGATTACTGGGACTTGTCGGCGATGACCCTCGGGCCCGCCTCCTAGACTTCAGCAATTGTCTCCTTGGCTTTAGCATCAAAGGCCCCCTTGGGCTTGACGTTTCCGGCCCAGGATACCTTCGATCCGCTCCCGTCCTTCTACACTATGAGCATGGACTTATAGCTCTACACAGGCAGCGGGCGGGAGATTATCGTGCATGTGTAGTCTATCTTCTTGTCGCCGCGGAACTGTTCTTCCTCCATGATGGTGTCACTGCCCTTCATCGACAATGTTCACTCCTGCCTGCCGCCTTTCTAAGACAGCACCCACTTCTCGATGACGAGGTGCCAGTTGCCGATGCCGCAAAACCCGCCAACCATCTTCCAGACCGCTTCGGGCGATGCAGGCACCATCACGCTCTTCGTCACTTCAATCGCAAGGGCAGGCGTGACGACGACCATGGCCAGCGCCACGGCGGGGACGGCGATTCCGAGCATTCATCGGTTCCTGTAAAACCTTGAGCGCGTCGTGTGCGCCGAGGAACCAGCTACTGCGCGACCGAAGGCGGACTACGCCAAACGCGGATGTGTGAACGGTGCACTCGATGTACCCCTGAGGCAGTCTCGCGACCAACCAATGGCTAGCCTTCGGCGACCCGGCGCGATCAAACGCGGAGATAGCTCCAACCTGCCTCCTGAAGTGCCACGAGACGGACTGCACCAGCCGAAACGATGCCGACGTGTGGCAGTAATTCCAGAGGGTGCCCCTCTGCCTTCTCCATGGCTTTGATGGTGTTGCCGCAGGCCGAGAGTACGATTCCCGGCACGCTCTCGGTGATGGAGTGGATCCTCGACGTCACGGGCGATGTGTCGGCCCGCAGCATGTGCAGACCCGGCCCATAGGCAACGATCTCGACCTCAAGCTCCTCGGCCTGATTGCTGTATTCGCGTGCGAGATTGACCGCGTTGTTGAGGGCGAGGTCGAACACGCCGTTCTCGCGAGAACTGACCTGCAGTGCGACCCGATGGGTCTTGGGGTCAGCCGATTGGGTCGCCGAGGCCCTGCTCGCCACGAGCCAAGCCATCAGCGCGGCCAGTCCGGACACGCCCCTACGCGACAGCATCATCGTGTCCACTCCGTTCGCGAACGGTCCTGTTCCGACAGGAATATTCCTGCGAAATCGTGTCGTCAGGTTTGTACGAAGCGATAACTCGCACCAACGCGCTCGACACGTCCGACGCCTGAGCTCGGGAGGTGAAAGCCGACAAGCGTCATCCGCTCATTCGCCAAGCGGTCCAGCAGGGTGAGGCGGGTACGCGCCGCGAGGTCACGGTCGAGATCGCTTCCGAAGGCCCAGGCGGGGCGGCGGAACGACACAACCGCGTGGCTCAAGGCATCCCCGCCGATCAGTACCTGCTCCCGACCGGCTTCGACAAGGACGGAGGCGTGACCGGGCGTATGCCCCGGCGTCGCGACGTAGGTGAGGCCGGGAGCGATGCTTTCGCCGGGCTTACGGCGCTCCACCTTCGCCTCAAGGCGTCGCAGGGTCCGTCGCGAGCCTACGGAGAGGCCCTTAAGCCAATCCGGTACGCGGGTCTCGACATCCTCGCGGGTCCAGAAATCCCATTCCGCGGCCGGCACGACGTAGCGGGCATTGGGAAACCGTTCGCTGTCGTCGAAATCATCGACCGCGCCCCAGAGATGATCGGGATGGGCGTGCGTGAACACCACCTGGGTGATCGCCTCACGTGAGATGTTCCGGCTCTCCAGCGTCTCGCCGAGCTTGCCGGCCGTGGGCTGGAACGAGTTGCCCGAGCCGGCATCGATCAGAATGACTTCCGAGCCGATCCGAACGAGGCTCGGGTTCGTCGGAATCGGGGTGGCCTCCGCGGGCTGACCCTCGGCCTTAAAGACGGCTTCAACTTCCGCGCGCGGCGTGTCGGGCAGCATGAAGGCGAGGGAGGAGGACAGCGTGCCGTCGCTCGCCGTCTCCACGGAGGCGGCGCCGACCCTGAGCGCCGCTGTCTGGTTCGCCGAAGCGCGGCGGACGGGCCACGCGCCCGCGAAGCCCGCTGCGAGGCCACCCAAGAACAACCGCCTGTCGCAGCGCGTTCCCGCGGAGTTGGGACGGCTCGTCATTGGACCGGCGGGGCCTTCTTCGCGGGTTCGGCAGCCTTGTCTGGCGTCACGTCGAGGATGCGAGCGCGGCTCGTGATGGACGCTTCCTTCGGCAGGCAGTTCGTCATGCAGGGCTTGGCCGTCCAGAACTCCTTCTCCGCCGTCTCGCGGTCGTCCATGAAGAAGTTTTTCTCGTTAGGCAGGCGGATGCTGGCGAGGTTCTTCTCGTTCAGCTCGAAGTCCTGATCCTTCAGAATGTCGTTGAGATAGAGGAGATAGGCGGTGACCGAGTATGTCTCGTCCGGCGTGAGGGTCTGTGCCGCGCCGAACGGCATTGCCCGGTGAATGAAATCGAAGACGGTCGAGGCGTAGGGCCAGTAGGACCCGATGGTCTTAACCGGACTGTCGGACTTCAACGTGCCGGACCCACCGGCGAGCTCCGGCCACCGTCCCGCGCCCTCGCCGAACTCGCCATGGCAGCTGGCGCAGCGCTCCTGGAAGACCGTCTCGCCGAGCGCCGCGGTTCCCTTGCCGACAGGAAGCCCCTGGCCGTCCGGCCGCACGTCAATGTCCCAGCCCTTGATCTCCTCCGGCGTCGCGACGCGGCCGATGTTCAGACGCTCCGCCGCCACCGGCGTGGCCGCGAGGAGGACGGTCGCAAGGGCGGCCGAAAGACGGTTACGCGACCTCGACATTCTCGATCTCCCCGCTGGGCAGCACGTGCCAGGTCTGGATGCCGTTGTTGTGGTAGATCGAGTTCAGGCCGCGGTGTTGGCGCAGGGCCGCCTTGGTCGGCTGGACGTAGCCGGTCTCGTCCATGGCGCGGGACTGGATCAGCAGCGGATCGCCGTTCCAGTCGAACTCATAATAGAAACGCGTCAGCGCCTTATCGAGGACCGGCCCGTCGAGCCGCGCGGCCCGCCAGTTGCGGCCGCCATCGAGCGAGACGTCCACGCCCTTGATCGCGCCCCGCCCCGACCACGCCAAGCCCGAAAGCACGGTGAAGCCCTTACCGTGGATGGGCGCCTGCGGACTCGGATTGGTGATGACGGACTTCGCGTCCATGGCCCAGGTGAAGCGCCGCGCCTGACCGTCCGGCATGAGTGCCGTGTACTTCGACGTCTCCTCGCGGGTGTGCCAGGGCTCGTCGCCGACCTTGATCCGGCGCAGCCACTTCACCCACATGTTGCCTTGCCATCCCGGCAGGACGAGGCGGAGCGGATAGCCGTGCTCGGGATAGAGCGCCTCTCCGTTCATGGCGTAGGCGACGATGGCGTCGTCGAACGCTTTCTCGATCGGCACGGAGCGGGTCATCGCCGCGGCGTCGGCGCCCTCCGGCAACAGCCACTTGGCGTTGGTCTTGAGACCGGCTTCTTCGAGCAAGCGCTTGAGCGGGACGCCCGTGTACATGACGCAGTGGATCATGCCGTGGGTGAACTGACAGCCGTTGAGCTGCGCGCCCTTCCACTCCATGCCGGAATTGGCCGCGCATTCGAGGAACGCGATCCGGTTGACGCGGGGGAAGCGCTTGATGTCCTCCAGCGTCAGCATCAGCGGCTTCTCGACGAGGCCGTGGATCATCAACCGATGCTCGGACGGATCGATCTCGGCGATGCCGCCATGGTGGCGCTCGAAGCCCAGGCCGTTCGGGGTGATGATTCCCTCCAGCTGGTGCAGCGGCGTGAAGCTGACCGAACTCTGGCGCGAGGCGGTCAGCCATTCGACGTCGCGGCGGATCACGTCCACCTCGAACTTCGACGGGCGGCCGTAGGGCCGGCTGACGACACCCTCACCGAGCGACTGCGACCATTCCGGTACGCTCGGCGGAAGGTTCTTCGCGTCCGGCGCGGCGGCTGCGCGGCCCGCAAAAGCCCCCGTGCCGACCGCTCCGCCGAGGGCGAGGCCGGTGCGCAGGAAGGATCTTCGAGAGGTTGGCCCGGACGGATCGGGGCGCGGCTTCGGTTCAGACATCGGCCTCTCCGAACTGTTTCAAGTATAGCAATGTGTGAATATATTGGAGACGACTAGGCGCCACGGACGGTGACCTGCGCGGGCGTCGGGTTCACCGTTCCCTTGGCCTTGATGTGCGAGGAGACGACGTCCCAGATCGGCGGGCCGTCGGTGCCCTCGTTGACGCTCGCCCATCCTGCCACGGTGTAGCTGGTGCCAGCCTCGATGGGTTTGCCGGTGCGCAGGAGGGTGAGGTCTGAGATGCGGCTGCCGGCCGGGCGAGCGACGTCGATGGCGTAGGACACGCCGCCCACCCGCACCATGTCGCCACCTTGCTGGTAGTACGGATCGGCGTTGAAGAGGTTGTCGGCCACGTCCTCCAGCACCTCCTTCAGCCGGGCGCCGGTCATCGGCATCCGATAAGCCGCCGGGTAGGTGATGGCGGTGGCGTTGTAGACGTCCTCGCGGGTTATCGACTGGCCGGGCAGGAGGGTCGTGCCCCAGCGGAAGCCGGGCGAGAGGGCAATCTCAGCCTCTCGCTCGGACAGGAGCGCATCGCAGATCATGTCGTCGAGCGTGCCGTTGAAGTTGCCCCGCCGGTAGAGCAGGGCCTCGGTCCGGCCGAGTTCCTCCTTCAGCATCGCCTCGTGGGGCGCACGGATCGACCGGATCTTGGCCGCCATCGTCTTCTCTGGGGCGATGATATCGGAGAAGATCGGGATGAGCTTCGAACGGTAGCCCTTCACGGCCCCGTCCCGCACGTCGAGGTCGACGCGGGTGAGGAACTTGCCGTGGCTGCCCGAGGCGATGAGTAGGGTGTTGCCGACCTTTACCGCCTGAGGCAGCGCGTCGTGCGTGTGTCCGGTGAGTACGACGTCGATTCCCTTCACCCGCGAGGCGAGCTTGCGGTCCACGTCGAAGCCGTTGTGGGAGAGCAGCACGACGAGGTCGGCGCCCTCCTTCCGGGCCTTGTCGACGCTCGCTTGCACGTCCTCCTCGCGGATGCCGAAGGACCAGCCGGGGATCATCCAGCGAGGGTTGGCGATGGGCGTGTAGGGAAAGGCCTGCCCGATCACCGCGACCTTCGCGCCGCCGCGCTCGAACATCTTCGTGGCCTCGAAGGCCGGCTCGTTCCATTCGGCGTCGCGAACGTTCTGGCCCAGGAACGGGCAGCCGAGCCCGTCCACGATCTCCTTAACCCGTTCGGTGCCGAGGGTGAACTCCCAGTGGCCCGTCATGGCGTCGGGCTTCAGCAGCGCCATGCAGTCGACCATGTCCTGGCCCTTGCTCACCATCGAGGTGTAGCTGTTCTGCCAAGTGTCGCCGCCGTCCAGGAACAGCACCTTGTCGCCTCGCTCGGCGCGGATCGCGTCGAGCACCGTGGCGATCCGGTCGAGGCCGCCCATCCGGCCATAGCTGCGGGCCAGCGCGACGTAGTCCTCCGGCGTGAGCGCATAGGCCAGCGGCGAGCCGCCGGGGATGCCGTAGAGGTCGAGGTAGGCGCGTCCGGTGACGTGGGGGACCTGACCGCGCGCCTCGCCCATCCCGAGGTTGGTCGAGGGCTCGCGGAACAGCACGGGCCGCAACTGCGCGTGGATGTCGGTGAGATGGACCAGGGTGACGTTGCCCATCGGCTCGAAGGCCAGGAGGTCGTCCTGGGTCAGGCGCTGCTGGGCGAAGGCGCGGGTCCAGCCCGTCGGCACCAGGGCCGCGGTGGCGGCGGCGATCTGCAGGAAGTCGCGGCGTGAGGTCATGGCAGGATCAGGCCCTCAGTTGCGCACGGCGGGCGTCTCGACCGGAAGGCCGAGGCCGCGCCACGCGACGTAGGTCTCCAGGGCGAGGAACTCGTCGGAGAGCGGCTTGAACGGCGTGGCCCGGACGTCCTGCATGCAACCTTCCA
The DNA here is from genome assembly GCF_001556475.1 of Methylobacterium sp. CCH5-D2. Classification (NCBI taxonomy): domain Bacteria; kingdom Pseudomonadati; phylum Pseudomonadota; class Alphaproteobacteria; order Hyphomicrobiales; family Methylobacteriaceae; genus Methylobacterium; species Methylobacterium sp. CCH5-D2. Next base: position 7,474 of record NZ_LSIX01001032.1, read on the forward strand.
TGCGCTCGTGGAGCGGCACCAGCCGCTGGTCGCGCAGGCGGTAGACGGGGAATCCGTTGCTCTGCCCCTGGCTGAGGAAGTCGGCCCGGAGATACTTGCCGTGGTTCTTCTCGTGGCAGCTCGCGCAAGCGAGATCGAGTTGGCCGTTCCGCTGGTAGTAGAGCGATTGTCCTCGCTCGAACCAGGGCGTCATGGGCCCGTCCACCTTCACGGCGACCGGCATCCCGCGGGACTGGTTACGGACGTAGGTGGTCATGGCCGTAAGTTCGGACGAGCCGAAGGCCCAGGGCTCGGCTTTCAGGGCGCCGCTGCGGCAGATGTTGATCCGCTGCTCCAGATTGACCGGCTTGCCGAGCTTCTCGTTCCACTTCGGATAGGCCGCCGCGACGCCCTTCATCGAGGTCGATGCCTCGTTGTGGCAGCTCGCACAGGACTTTCCCGCCGCGCCATCGACCTTCGACCAGAGTTCCTCTCCCTGCTCCACGGCGAGGAAGCCCGGATTGTTGAAGTCGTCGGCCTGCATGTCCTGCGTTTCCTTGGAGCGGAAATACAGGCCGGAGACAACTTCATCAAACGGGGAATTCGGGTTCTGGACCTTGAGGCCGTGCGCCTGCCAGGCCGGACGCTCGGACCCTTCCTTAGCGGCGGGCGCGGAGGGCATGTCCTGCGCATGGGGTGCGACGGCCAGCGCGACGAGCGCGAGCGCGGTGACGGCAAAGGGAATGGGGCGGACCATTGCGAGGGCTCCGGCGCGGCGGGGGAGGCGCTCCGGGGCAATCGGCCCCGGGCGCGCGTCAGGCGACCTTGATCTGCTCGGTGGCCTGGGTCTTCGACCCGTCGTCATCGATCCAAGTGAAGGTCAGCGTGCCGGTTTCCTCGGGTCTGATCTTGAACTGGAAGTAGGGGTTGGCGGAGACCGCGCTCTCTATGTCGGCGCTGAAGATCGTCTTGCCATTCAGGTCGCAGGTGAACTTATTCAGGATCTTGCGCGGGATCGTCTTCCCGTCCTTGTCCTTGCGCTGGCCGGATTCCATCGTGTGTGAGACGAGCGTCTTCACCTCGATGATGTCTCCCTTTGCGACATCCTTCTTGTCCAGTTTGATCCGCGGCTTCACGTCGGCCATGTGGTCCTCCCGTCCTCGTTCGATGCTGTTGCGTGTGGGTTAGCCGCCGCAGCCGCCGATGGTGACCTTCACCTGGCGGACGTCGCTGAAGACCGAGCCGTCGTTCATGCGGGCGACCGCGATGACGTTCTGCGTCTCGGCAAGACGGATGCGCGTGTTCGCCTCGGCGACGCTCGACGGCGTGAAGTGGAAGCTGATGACGCCGGGGTTCGGATTGCCCTCGGCAACGATCATCACCTCCTCGACATAGCTCTCCGGCGTCATCGGCACGTCGACGCTCACCGTCATCGGTACGGTGTTGCCGTTCTCGGCGATCTCGGGGAGTTCGAGCTTGACCTTGCCCCTCACGGGCTCCTTGCCGCGGGTGAAGGCCTTGATGGCCTCATCGGTCGCAGGCTTCGCGGCCAGGGCCGGTCCAGCGCGGAAGGCGAAGGCGGTTGCCACGACGGCTCCGGTGCCGAAGGCCAGGGCTTGGCGGCGGTTCAATGCGGGGATCTTGGCAGAGGTCATGGGAAGCGGCTCCTTCAGCCCGCGAGATCACTTCAGGGTCGTGAGGTAGGCGACGACGTCCTCGACCTGCTGCGCGGTCAGGATCGGCTTGCCCTGGAACTCGGGACGCACGCGATGAAGGCCCTCGATCCGGTAGAAGGCAGGCATCACGGTCGCCTCGGTGAAGACGTGCTTCGGGTTGACGACGATCATGCGCAGATGCGCCGCGTCCCACCGTTCGGCGACGCCGTCGAGGGAGGGTCCGATCTCGCCGTGAAAGGACTCGGTGCTCAGCGAAGAGACCTGATGGCAGCCGAGGCAGTTGCCCTGGCGGCGGTTCACCACGACCTTGGCGCCGGCCGCCGCATTCCCCGGCTTGTCGGTAAGCGGCTCGGGGATCGCGTCGCTGCCGTCGACGGCCACGACCTTGAACGGTGCAAGCCCGGTTGAAGCCGTCTCGGCTCCGGCGGCGGTCGCGAGGACGCAAAGTCCTGCGAGCGCAAAGGCTGTGATCGGCCTACGCATCTGGCGTTTCCTCGGTGCGCCGTCATTGCGGCGGGTGCGGTCGTTTCGAACCGCACGCACTGCCGATGGGCGAACCAATCGACATATGCGAATATTTGCAAGTTTGACGCTTATCGCTTTCGAGTCAAGCGTTAATCAGGAGGCCACCGATCATCGCGGCCGAACTGTTAGCCCCGCCGCGCCGCCTCCGGGGAGCGCAGGTAGTCCTGCAGGTTCGTACGCTCGTAGGCTCGCTCGGCCACGAAGGCGAAGGTTCGCCGGAACTCCTCAGGCGCGACATAACCCCGAAGGCGCAGGACCTCGCGCTGCTGAGGCGGCTTGTCCGCGAGCGTCGATTCTTCCGCCGGGAAAAACTGTATGCTCGGCGTGGAGTAGATCCCGTATTTCTCCGCGAAGCCCTTTTCGGAAAGGGTCTGCCCGTCAAAATCGGTGACTTCGCGCGAACCGATGAAGTTCAACTGCAGGATATCGAAACGCTCGCGGATATACGTGCTCGTCGCCCGATCCGCGAAGTTCACGAGGTGGATCTGCTTGCAGTAGGGACAGCCCTTCAACTCCCAAAGGACGGCAAGACGTTTGCCGTGGTCCCGGGCCGCCCTCAGATCGTCCGACAGGTCGAGGAAGCTTTCGAGGAACCAGGGCTCCCGGTAGAGACCGTCATCGCCCTGGATCGCCTGGGCCATGGCTTTGGAAGGCAGGCCAAGCGCGAGGGCACCCGCAAGGAACCGGCGCCGGGTCGACATGACGTCCCCTCCAAATATTCTTGTTCGTGCATGTGTAGTGCGAATTTCCCGCATCTGGCAATCCGTTGCCCCTGATACCCGCTGCTGCTGTGGCTTTGAGAGGAGGCGAGGTGAAGGGGCGATTGAGTCCGCTGTTCCGGGGCCAATCACAATCCCGGCGGCCACGTCGCTTCCACTCGAACACATTCGATTTTTGCTATATCAAAGTGATGGTCTTGAGCTTGGGAAGGTCGATGCGGGAAACGAGGCGGGCAGTCATGGCGGGGGCTTGGGGGGGCGCCCTATGGCCTTGCTCCGTCGAGGCCGCCGAAATGGTCAAATTCGAGCGGCGCGGCTGCCCGTGGTGCAAGGTGTGGGACAAGGAGATCGGGCCGATCTATCCGAAGACGGATATCGGGAAGCGGGCGCCGTTGCGCCGTGTCGATCTCGACGCAGGCATCCCTCCCGGACTCACGCTCAAGCGCCCGATCCTCTACACACCGACATTCGTCCTCATCGAAGGCGGCGCCGAGGTCGACCGGATCGAGGGCTATCCGGGCGAGGAGTTTTTCTGGGGGCGGGCCGAGCGGTTGCTGAAACAGCTACCGGCTTCCCCGTGACGGGTTTTAGACGGCAAGGAAAAGGGTGAGATGATGCCGTTGCAGCAAGCGCAGCCGGTGACGAGCGCCGAGGCCCCGGGCAGCCTCGACCTGGAACTGTTGCTGGCCAATGCACGTGATGCCAGCGAGCTGCTGAAGGCTCTCGGCCACGAGGCGCGCCTTGTTATCCTTTGCCTGTTGGTCGAGGGCGAGCGCTCAGTCTCGGAACTGGAGCAACTGCTGAACCTGCGCCAGCCCGCCGTGTCCCAGCAGTTGGCGCGGTTGCGGGCCGACGATCTCGTCGAGGCCCGCCGCGACGGCAAGAACATCTACTATGCGCTGGCCCGGCCCGAGGTTCGCGAAATCATCGCTGCCTTGCACCGCGCCTTCTGCAACGGACGTACGCCGTAACCTTTGAAGCCCCTCACGTATGTCGGTCTACGAGAAAGTAGAGACCCGCTCGGGCTCCGACGAGGATCGCGCCGAGGGCGAGCATCGAGCCGACCGACAGCGTCGAGAGACCGCTCAACCCCTGGCCGATGGTGCAGCCGAGGGCAGTGACGCCGCCCGTGCCCATTAGGAACGCGCCGAGAAGGTGGCGCTTCACCTCCCGGGCATCGTCGGGCGCTTCCCAATAGAATTCGCCCGCTTGGCGTGCCGACGCGAAAGATCCGACCAGGACGCCGAAGACCGAGGCCACGCCGAAATCGATCTTCGTGCCGCTCGCGAGCATGGCGTAGAGCAACGTATCGCCGACAGGTCGAGCGAAGCTGAAGGAGCCGACCGCCTGGGTCTCGAACTCGTCGAAGCCCGCGCTTCCGTTGGCCCACCATCCGGCGACGATCACACATCCGATCACGATAGCGCCGACCAGCAGCCGCTTCGTCTCCCGGAAGGCGCCGCTCGTGAGCGCCGCGATACAGAAGCCGACGCCTACCACGACGCTCACGACAATGCGGCCCGCCTGATCGAGCCGCAGGAGAGCGCCGAGGCGCTGGCTTCCGAGATCGACGCTTAACGGCTCAGTAATCGTCACGCGCATGAGCGCCGTCACGCCGCTGATTGCCATATAGGCTGAGAGGCCGAGCACAAGCAGGACGAGGAGGGCTCGTAGGTCTCCCCCGCCGAGCCGAATGAGAGCCCCAAAGCTACAGGTCCCTACGAGCGCCATCCCAAAGCCGAACATCGCCCCGCCGAGGATCATCGCGCCCCATTCCAAGCGCGGCCCCGTGTAGATCGACCGGGAGAGGTCGAGACCGGCAGCGGCTTCCAAAAGTTGGGTGCCGAGGATGGCGATGCCAATCGCCAGCAGCCAAGCACGCGCGCGGCGGGTGTCACGCGCGTAGACGGCATCCTCGATGGCGCCGAGCGTGCAGAAGCGACCCCGCCGTGCGACCGTGCCGAGCAGTGCTCCAAGGGCGAGGCCGAGCGCCGCCCGGAGAAGGTAAGCAGGCAGCGTGTCCAACATCAGCCTAGATTCGTTCACCCTTGAAAGGCCTTGTCAAACGGCCGTGTGAGAATCGTAGCGTCTCGTGACGCACAGCGACGGAACAGTCTGCGTCAGGCTGGCGACAAGTTGGCTCCGTGCGCGGCTCACCCGGCTCTTGACGGTCCCTACCTGGCAGCCGAGGCGGGCTGCCGCCTCTTCGTAGGTGAAGCCTTCGGCCCCCACGAGCAGCAGCGCCTGGCGTTGCGGGAGCGGCAGCGTCCCGATGAGGTTCATCACGGCCCCGAGCGCCACGACGTGGTCCTGGTCCGGTGCCGCCGTAAGCGTCGCGGCGTGCGCGCCCTCGGCGTCCTCGACCTCGCGCCTGGCCTTGCGCATCTCGGTGTAGAACTGGTTGCGCAGGATCGTGAAGCTCCAGGCCGTGAAGTTGGTGCCGGGCACGAACTTCTCCCGGTTGGCCCATGCCCGGACCATCATCTCCTGCACGAGGTCGTCGGCGCGGGCCGCATTCGCGCAGAGGGACATCGCGAACGTCCGAAGCATCGGCAGCGCCCGGAGGAGATCGTCGCGGAACGTGACCCCGAGACGCTCGCCGGATGCGACCAGCGACGCCTCGAACCGCTCGACGAGGAGCGAGAGCCTCTCCGGGATGGCCGCGTGCTCGGCAACCGAGAAGTAATCCCGCAACGGACCCGTAAGATGGGCAGCGATGCCCGCCTTGGAGCAATCGCCGCTGGGCAAAGCCGTTGGATCGGCGGCATGCGGGGTGTCGGTCACGGTCGGATGCCTTTTCGAGTGAGGGTAAGGTGCGACGACCGCACGATGCATTCGTTGTGATGCGGAACCCCGAGCTTGACCGCCCGAACGGTCCTCAGGCGGGGTCGACCGAGGCCCCCGCCTTGACCAGTGCCGGAAAGCCCCCGGCAACGTGGGCGACCGGTCCGAGGCCCATGTCGTTGAGCACCTTGGCGGCCAGGGCCGACCGGTTGCCGGAGGCGCAGTAGAGTACCAGGCGCCTACCGCCGCCGAGCTCGGCCTTGTGGGTCGGGCTCTCCGGGTCGGCCTGGAACTCCAGGAAGCCGCGGGGCACATGGACCGCGCCGGCGATCCTGCCGGTCTTGGCCAATTCCTCGCCTTCGCGCACGTCGACGAGCATCGTGTCGGGCTGGCCGAGGCGTGCGAGCGCCTCCTCGGCCGACAGGGTCTCAACCTCGCGGTTGGCTTCCGCCACCAAATCCTTCGCGCTTCTCATGGTCATGGCTTCCTCCGTCACTCGCCCCAGGCCGCGCCGTCGAGGGCGTCCAGCGGGATCTTCAGGTAACGCTTGCCGTTCGCCTCGGGCTCGGGCAGGCGGCCGCCTCGGATGTTCACCTGCAGGGAATGCAGGATGAGCTTGGGCATCGGCAGTTCGCGGTCGCGTGCCTCGCGCATGCGGACGAACGCCTCCTCGGTCGGGGCCTCGACGAGGTGCGGGTTCTCGGCCCGCTGCCGGGCGACCGTGCTCTCCCAGGCCGCCTCGCGCCCGCCCGGGCGGTAATCGTGCCCAGTGAACAGCCGTGTCTCGTCCGGCAGGGCCATGATGCGCTGGATGCTGCGCCAGAGCGCGTGCGCGCTGCCGCCTGGGAAGTCGGCCCGCGCCGAGCCGCTGTCGGGCATGAACAGCGTGTCGTGGATGAAGGCGGCGTCGCCGATCCGGTAGGCGATGGAGGCCATGGTGTGGCCGGGCGTGAACATCACCTCGACGTCGAGGTCGCCGATCCGGAAGCGCTCGCCGTCGGCGAAGAGCCGCGACCACTGCGAACCGTCCGTCCGGAACGTGTCGGGCAGGTTGTAGAGCCCCTTCCAAAGCCGCTGCACGTCGACGACCTTCTCGCCGATGGCGGTCGGGACGCCGGTCTTGTCGTGCAGGTAGCCGGCCGCCGAAAAGTGGTCGGCGTGCGGATGGGTGTCGAGGATCCACTCCAGCTCGTAGCCCTCGCGCTCGATGTGGGCGAGCAGGGCATCGGCGGAGCGGGTCGCGGTCGCGCCGGACTTCGGATCGAAGTCGAGCACCGGGTCGATGATGGCGCAGCGCTTCGTCCCGGGATCGGCGACGACGTACTGGATGCTGCCGGTCGGCTCGTCATGGAAGCCGGTCACGATGGGACGCCCGCGCAGGGCTGCGATGGTCTGGTCCGACATGAAACGCCTCCTTTTTCGGGTTCAGGTGTTGGCGCCGAGGAGCGGCAGGGCTCCGCGGGCGACGACGTACAGGCCGACCAGGATGACGAGGCCGGCGAAGGTGACGGTCAGGGCTCGCTTGCGCCCGGCGAGCCTCTGGCCGAGGCGCGTGCCGGCGAGGCCGCCGAGCACGCCTCCCAGGATGAACAGGCCGGCCAACGGCCAGTCGATCAGGCCGGAGGCGGCGTAGCTCGCGGCGGTCGCCGCCCCGAAGGCGCTGACCGCGACCAGCGAGGTGCCGATGGCCATCGGCACCTCGCTGGTCGCGGTCAGCGCCTTCGGGGCGGCGACCGCCGCGAGCTACGCCGCCTCCGGCCTGATCGACTGGCCGTTGGCCGGCCTGTTCATCCTGGGAGGCGTGCTCGGCGGCCTCGCCGGCACGCGCCTCGGCCAGAGGCTCGCCGGGCGCAAGCGAGCCCTGACCGTCACCTTCGCCGGCCTCGTCATCCTGGTCGGCCTGTACGTCGTCGCCCGCGGAGCCCTGCCGCTCCTCGGCGCCAACACCTGAACCCGAAAAAGGAGGCGTTTCATGTCGGACCAGACCATCGCAGCCCTGCGCGGGCGTCCCATCGTGACCGGCTTCCATGACGAGCCGACCGGCAGCATCCAGTACGTCGTCGCCGATCCCGGGACGAAGCGCTGCGCCATCATCGACCCGGTGCTCGACTTCGATCCGAAGTCCGGCGCGACCGCGACCCGCTCCGCCGATGCCCTGCTCGCCCACATCGAGCGCGAGGGCTACGAGCTGGAGTGGATCCTCGACACCCATCCGCACGCCGACCACTTTTCGGCGGCCGGCTACCTGCACGACAAGACCGGCGTCCCGACCGCCATCGGCGAGAAGGTCGTCGACGTGCAGCGGCTTTGGAAGGGGCTCTACAACCTGCCCGACACGTTCCGGACGGACGGTTCGCAGTGGTCGCGGCTCTTCGCCGACGGCGAGCGCTTCCGGATCGGCGACCTCGACGTCGAGGTGATGTTCACGCCCGGCCACACCATGGCCTCCATCGCCTACCGGATCGGCGACGCCGCCTTCATCCACGACACGCTGTTCATGCCCGACAGCGGCTCGGCGCGGGCCGACTTCCCAGGCGGCAGCGCGCACGCGCTCTGGCGCAGCATCCAGCGCATCATGGCCCTGCCGGACGAGACACGGCTGTTCACTGGGCACGATTACCGCCCGGGCGGGCGCGAGGCGGCCTGGGAGAGCACGGTCGCCCGGCAGCGGGCCGAGAACCCGCACCTCGTCGAGGCCCCGACCGAGGAGGCGTTCGTCCGCATGCGCGAGGCACGCGACCGCGAACTGCCGATGCCCAAGCTCATCCTGCATTCCCTGCAGGTGAACATCCGAGGCGGCCGCCTGCCCGAGCCCGAGGCGAACGGCAAGCGTTACCTGAAGATCCCGCTGGACGCCCTCGACGGCGCGGCCTGGGGCGAGTGACGGAGGAAGCCATGACCATGAGAAGCGCGAAGGATTTGGTGGCGGAAGCCAACCGCGAGGTTGAGACCCTGTCGGCCGAGGAGGCGCTCGCACGCCTCGGCCAGCCCGACACGATGCTCGTCGACGTGCGCGAAGGCGAGGAATTGGCCAAGACCGGCAGGATCGCCGGCGCGGTCCATGTGCCCCGCGGCTTCCTGGAGTTCCAGGCCGACCCGGAGAGCCCGACCCACAAGGCCGAGCTCGGCGGCGGTAGGCGCCTGGTACTCTACTGCGCCTCCGGCAACCGGTCGGCCCTGGCCGCCAAGGTGCTCAACGACATGGGCCTCGGACCGGTCGCCCACGTTGCCGGGGGCTTTCCGGCACTGGTCAAGGCGGGGGCCTCGGTCGACCCCGCCTGAGGACCGTTCGGGCGGTCAAGCTCGGGGTTCCGCATCACAACGAATGCATCGTGCGGTCGTCGCACCTTACCCTCACTCGAAAAGGCATCCGACCGTGACCGACACCCCGCATGCCGCCGATCCAACGGCTTTGCCCAGCGGCGATTGCTCCAAGGCGGGCATCGCTGCCCATCTTACGGGTCCGTTGCGGGATTACTTCTCGGTTGCCGAGCACGCGGCCATCCCGGAGAGGCTCTCGCTCCTCGTCGAGCGGTTCGAGGCGTCGCTGGTCGCATCCGGCGAGCGTCTCGGGGTCACGTTCCGCGACGATCTCCTCCGGGCGCTGCCGATGCTTCGGACGTTCGCGATGTCCCTCTGCGCGAATGCGGCCCGCGCCGACGACCTCGTGCAGGAGATGATGGTCCGGGCATGGGCCAACCGGGAGAAGTTCGTGCCCGGCACCAACTTCACGGCCTGGAGCTTCACGATCCTGCGCAACCAGTTCTACACCGAGATGCGCAAGGCCAGGCGCGAGGTCGAGGACGCCGAGGGCGCGCACGCCGCGACGCTTACGGCGGCACCGGACCAGGACCACGTCGTGGCGCTCGGGGCCGTGATGAACCTCATCGGGACGCTGCCGCTCCCGCAACGCCAGGCGCTGCTGCTCGTGGGGGCCGAAGGCTTCACCTACGAAGAGGCGGCAGCCCGCCTCGGCTGCCAGGTAGGGACCGTCAAGAGCCGGGTGAGCCGCGCACGGAGCCAACTTGTCGCCAGCCTGACGCAGACTGTTCCGTCGCTGTGCGTCACGAGACGCTACGATTCTCACACGGCCGTTTGACAAGGCCTTTCAAGGGTGAACGAATCTAGGCTGATGTTGGACACGCTGCCTGCTTACCTTCTCCGGGCGGCGCTCGGCCTCGCCCTTGGAGCACTGCTCGGCACGGTCGCACGGCGGGGTCGCTTCTGCACGCTCGGCGCCATCGAGGATGCCGTCTACGCGCGTGACACCCGCCGCGCGCGTGCTTGGCTGCTGGCGATTGGCATCGCCATCCTCGGCACCCAACTTTTGGAAGCCGCTGCCGGTCTCGACCTCTCCCGGTCGATCTACACGGGGCCGCGCTTGGAATGGGGCGCGATGATCCTCGGCGGGGCGATGTTCGGCTTTGGGATGGCGCTCGTAGGGACCTGTAGCTTTGGGGCTCTCATTCGGCTCGGCGGGGGAGACCTACGAGCCCTCCTCGTCCTGCTTGTGCTCGGCCTCTCAGCCTATATGGCAATCAGCGGCGTGACGGCGCTCATGCGCGTGACGATTACTGAGCCGTTAAGCGTCGATCTCGGAAGCCAGCGCCTCGGCGCTCTCCTGCGGCTCGATCAGGCGGGCCGCATTGTCGTGAGCGTCGTGGTAGGCGTCGGCTTCTGTATCGCGGCGCTCACGAGCGGCGCCTTCCGGGAGACGAAGCGGCTGCTGGTCGGCGCTATCGTGATCGGATGTGTGATCGTCGCCGGATGGTGGGCCAACGGAAGCGCGGGCTTCGACGAGTTCGAGACCCAGGCGGTCGGCTCCTTCAGCTTCGCTCGACCTGTCGGCGATACGTTGCTCTACGCCATGCTCGCGAGCGGCACGAAGATCGATTTCGGCGTGGCCTCGGTCTTCGGCGTCCTGGTCGGATCTTTCGCGTCGGCACGCCAAGCGGGCGAATTCTATTGGGAAGCGCCCGACGATGCCCGGGAGGTGAAGCGCCACCTTCTCGGCGCGTTCCTAATGGGCACGGGCGGCGTCACTGCCCTCGGCTGCACCATCGGCCAGGGGTTGAGCGGTCTCTCGACGCTGTCGGTCGGCTCGATGCTCGCCCTCGGCGCGATCCTCGTCGGAGCCCGAGCGGGTCTCTACTTTCTCGTAGACCGACATACGTGAGGGGCTTCAAAGGTTACGGCGTACGTCCGTTGCAGAAGGCGCGGTGCAAGGCAGCGATGATTTCGCGAACCTCGGGCCGGGCCAGCGCATAGTAGATGTTCTTGCCGTCGCGGCGGGCCTCGACGAGATCGTCGGCCCGCAACCGCGCCAACTGCTGGGACACGGCGGGCTGGCGCAGGTTCAGCAGTTGCTCCAGTTCCGAGACTGAGCGCTCGCCCTCGACCAACAGGCAAAGGATAACAAGGCGCGCCTCGTGGCCGAGAGCCTTCAGCAGCTCGCTGGCATCACGTGCATTGGCCAGCAACAGTTCCAGGTCGAGGCTGCCCGGGGCCTCGGCGCTCGTCACCGGCTGCGCTTGCTGCAACGGCATCATCTCACCCTTTTCCTTGCCGTCTAAAACCCGTCACGGGGAAGCCGGTAGCTGTTTCAGCAACCGCTCGGCCCGCCCCCAGAAAAACTCCTCGCCCGGATAGCCCTCGATCCGGTCGACCTCGGCGCCGCCTTCGATGAGGACGAATGTCGGTGTGTAGAGGATCGGGCGCTTGAGCGTGAGTCCGGGAGGGATGCCTGCGTCGAGATCGACACGGCGCAACGGCGCCCGCTTCCCGATATCCGTCTTCGGATAGATCGGCCCGATCTCCTTGTCCCACACCTTGCACCACGGGCAGCCGCGCCGCTCGAATTTGACCATTTCGGCGGCCTCGACGGAGCAAGGCCATAGGGCGCCCCCCCAAGCCCCCGCCATGACTGCCCGCCTCGTTTCCCGCATCGACCTTCCCAAGCTCAAGACCATCACTTTGATATAGCAAAAATCGAATGTGTTCGAGTGGAAGCGACGTGGCCGCCGGGATTGTGATTGGCCCCGGAACAGCGGACTCAATCGCCCCTTCACCTCGCCTCCTCTCAAAGCCACAGCAGCAGCGGGTATCAGGGGCAACGGATTGCCAGATGCGGGAAATTCGCACTACACATGCACGAACAAGAATATTTGGAGGGGACGTCATGTCGACCCGGCGCCGGTTCCTTGCGGGTGCCCTCGCGCTTGGCCTGCCTTCCAAAGCCATGGCCCAGGCGATCCAGGGCGATGACGGTCTCTACCGGGAGCCCTGGTTCCTCGAAAGCTTCCTCGACCTGTCGGACGATCTGAGGGCGGCCCGGGACCACGGCAAACGTCTTGCCGTCCTTTGGGAGTTGAAGGGCTGTCCCTACTGCAAGCAGATCCACCTCGTGAACTTCGCGGATCGGGCGACGAGCACGTATATCCGCGAGCGTTTCGATATCCTGCAGTTGAACTTCATCGGTTCGCGCGAAGTCACCGATTTTGACGGGCAGACCCTTTCCGAAAAGGGCTTCGCGGAGAAATACGGGATCTACTCCACGCCGAGCATACAGTTTTTCCCGGCGGAAGAATCGACGCTCGCGGACAAGCCGCCTCAGCAGCGCGAGGTCCTGCGCCTTCGGGGTTATGTCGCGCCTGAGGAGTTCCGGCGAACCTTCGCCTTCGTGGCCGAGCGAGCCTACGAGCGTACGAACCTGCAGGACTACCTGCGCTCCCCGGAGGCGGCGCGGCGGGGCTAACAGTTCGGCCGCGATGATCGGTGGCCTCCTGATTAACGCTTGACTCGAAAGCGATAAGCGTCAAACTTGCAAATATTCGCATATGTCGATTGGTTCGCCCATCGGCAGTGCGTGCGGTTCGAAACGACCGCACCCGCCGCAATGACGGCGCACCGAGGAAACGCCAGATGCGTAGGCCGATCACAGCCTTTGCGCTCGCAGGACTTTGCGTCCTCGCGACCGCCGCCGGAGCCGAGACGGCTTCAACCGGGCTTGCACCGTTCAAGGTCGTGGCCGTCGACGGCAGCGACGCGATCCCCGAGCCGCTTACCGACAAGCCGGGGAATGCGGCGGCCGGCGCCAAGGTCGTGGTGAACCGCCGCCAGGGCAACTGCCTCGGCTGCCATCAGGTCTCTTCGCTGAGCACCGAGTCCTTTCACGGCGAGATCGGACCCTCCCTCGACGGCGTCGCCGAACGGTGGGACGCGGCGCATCTGCGCATGATCGTCGTCAACCCGAAGCACGTCTTCACCGAGGCGACCGTGATGCCTGCCTTCTACCGGATCGAGGGCCTTCATCGCGTGCGTCCCGAGTTCCAGGGCAAGCCGATCCTGACCGCGCAGCAGGTCGAGGACGTCGTCGCCTACCTCACGACCCTGAAGTGATCTCGCGGGCTGAAGGAGCCGCTTCCCATGACCTCTGCCAAGATCCCCGCATTGAACCGCCGCCAAGCCCTGGCCTTCGGCACCGGAGCCGTCGTGGCAACCGCCTTCGCCTTCCGCGCTGGACCGGCCCTGGCCGCGAAGCCTGCGACCGATGAGGCCATCAAGGCCTTCACCCGCGGCAAGGAGCCCGTGAGGGGCAAGGTCAAGCTCGAACTCCCCGAGATCGCCGAGAACGGCAACACCGTACCGATGACGGTGAGCGTCGACGTGCCGATGACGCCGGAGAGCTATGTCGAGGAGGTGATGATCGTTGCCGAGGGCAATCCGAACCCCGGCGTCATCAGCTTCCACTTCACGCCGTCGAGCGTCGCCGAGGCGAACACGCGCATCCGTCTTGCCGAGACGCAGAACGTCATCGCGGTCGCCCGCATGAACGACGGCTCGGTCTTCAGCGACGTCCGCCAGGTGAAGGTCACCATCGGCGGCTGCGGCGGCTAACCCACACGCAACAGCATCGAACGAGGACGGGAGGACCACATGGCCGACGTGAAGCCGCGGATCAAACTGGACAAGAAGGATGTCGCAAAGGGAGACATCATCGAGGTGAAGACGCTCGTCTCACACACGATGGAATCCGGCCAGCGCAAGGACAAGGACGGGAAGACGATCCCGCGCAAGATCCTGAATAAGTTCACCTGCGACCTGAATGGCAAGACGATCTTCAGCGCCGACATAGAGAGCGCGGTCTCCGCCAACCCCTACTTCCAGTTCAAGATCAGACCCGAGGAAACCGGCACGCTGACCTTCACTTGGATCGATGACGACGGGTCGAAGACCCAGGCCACCGAGCAGATCAAGGTCGCCTGACGCGCGCCCGGGGCCGATTGCCCCGGAGCGCCTCCCCCGCCGCGCCGGAGCCCTCGCAATGGTCCGCCCCATTCCCTTTGCCGTCACCGCGCTCGCGCTCGTCGCGCTGGCCGTCGCACCCCATGCGCAGGACATGCCCTCCGCGCCCGCCGCTAAGGAAGGGTCCGAGCGTCCGGCCTGGCAGGCGCACGGCCTCAAGGTCCAGAACCCGAATTCCCCGTTTGATGAAGTTGTCTCCGGCCTGTATTTCCGCTCCAAGGAAACGCAGGACATGCAGGCCGACGACTTCAACAATCCGGGCTTCCTCGCCGTGGAGCAGGGAGAGGAACTCTGGTCGAAGGTCGATGGCGCGGCGGGAAAGTCCTGTGCGAGCTGCCACAACGAGGCATCGACCTCGATGAAGGGCGTCGCGGCGGCCTATCCGAAGTGGAACGAGAAGCTCGGCAAGCCGGTCAATCTGGAGCAGCGGATCAACATCTGCCGCAGCGGCGCCCTGAAAGCCGAGCCCTGGGCCTTCGGCTCGTCCGAACTTACGGCCATGACCACCTACGTCCGTAACCAGTCCCGCGGGATGCCGGTCGCCGTGAAGGTGGACGGGCCCATGACGCCCTGGTTCGAGCGAGGACAATCGCTCTACTACCAGCGGAACGGCCAACTCGATCTCGCTTGCGCGAGCTGCCACGAGAAGAACCACGGCAAGTATCTCCGGGCCGACTTCCTCAGCCAGGGGCAGAGCAACGGATTCCCCGTCTACCGCCTGCGCGACCAGCGGCTGGTGCCGCTCCACGAGCGCATGGAAGGTTGCATGCAGGACGTCCGGGCCACGCCGTTCAAGCCGCTCTCCGACGAGTTCCTCGCCCTGGAGACCTACGTCGCGTGGCGCGGCCTCGGCCTTCCGGTCGAGACGCCCGCCGTGCGCAACTGAGGGCCTGATCCTGCCATGACCTCACGCCGCGACTTCCTGCAGATCGCCGCCGCCACCGCGGCCCTGGTGCCGACGGGCTGGACCCGCGCCTTCGCCCAGCAGCGCCTGACCCAGGACGACCTCCTGGCCTTCGAGCCGATGGGCAACGTCACCCTGGTCCATCTCACCGACATCCACGCGCAGTTGCGGCCCGTGCTGTTCCGCGAGCCCTCGACCAACCTCGGGATGGGCGAGGCGCGCGGTCAGGTCCCCCACGTCACCGGACGCGCCTACCTCGACCTCTACGGCATCCCCGGCGGCTCGCCGCTGGCCTATGCGCTCACGCCGGAGGACTACGTCGCGCTGGCCCGCAGCTATGGCCGGATGGGCGGCCTCGACCGGATCGCCACGGTGCTCGACGCGATCCGCGCCGAGCGAGGCGACAAGGTGCTGTTCCTGGACGGCGGCGACACTTGGCAGAACAGCTACACCTCGATGGTGAGCAAGGGCCAGGACATGGTCGACTGCATGGCGCTGCTGAAGCCCGACGCCATGACGGGCCACTGGGAGTTCACCCTCGGCACCGAACGGGTTAAGGAGATCGTGGACGGGCTCGGCTGCCCGTTCCTGGGCCAGAACGTTCGCGACGCCGAATGGAACGAGCCGGCCTTCGAGGCCACGAAGATGTTCGAGCGCGGCGGCGCGAAGGTCGCGGTGATCGGGCAGGCCTTTCCCTACACGCCCATCGCCAACCCTCGCTGGATGATCCCCGGCTGGTCCTTCGGCATCCGCGAGGAGGACGTGCAAGCGAGCGTCGACAAGGCCCGGAAGGAGGGCGCCGACCTCGTCGTGCTGCTCTCCCACAACGGCTTCGACGTGGACCGCAAGCTCGCCTCGCGGGTGAAGGGAATCGACGTCGTACTCACCGGACACACGCACGACGCGCTGCCTCAGGCGGTAAAGGTCGGCAACACCCTACTCATCGCCTCGGGCAGCCACGGCAAGTTCCTCACCCGCGTCGACCTCGACGTGCGGGACGGGGCCGTGAAGGGCTACCGTTCGAAGCTCATCCCGATCTTCTCCGATATCATCGCCCCAGAGAAGACGATGGCGGCCAAGATCCGGTCGATCCGTGCGCCCCACGAGGCGATGCTGAAGGAGGAACTCGGCCGGACCGAGGCCCTGCTCTACCGGCGGGGCAACTTCAACGGCACGCTCGACGACATGATCTGCGATGCGCTCCTGTCCGAGCGAGAGGCTGAGATTGCCCTCTCGCCCGGCTTCCGCTGGGGCACGACCCTCCTGCCCGGCCAGTCGATAACCCGCGAGGACGTCTACAACGCCACCGCCATCACCTACCCGGCGGCTTATCGGATGCCGATGACCGGCGCCCGGCTGAAGGAGGTGCTGGAGGACGTGGCCGACAACCTCTTCAACGCCGATCCGTACTACCAGCAAGGTGGCGACATGGTGCGGGTGGGCGGCGTGTCCTACGCCATCGACGTCGCTCGCCCGGCCGGCAGCCGCATCTCAGACCTCACCCTCCTGCGCACCGGCAAACCCATCGAGGCTGGCACCAGCTACACCGTGGCAGGATGGGCGAGCGTCAACGAGGGCACCGACGGCCCGCCGATCTGGGACGTCGTCTCCTCGCACATCAAGGCCAAGGGAACGGTGAACCCGACGCCCGCGCAGGTCACCGTCCGTGGCGCCTAGTCGTCTCCAATATATTCACACATTGCTATACTTGAAACAGTTCGGAGAGGCCGATGTCTGAACCGAAGCCGCGCCCCGATCCGTCCGGGCCAACCTCTCGAAGATCCTTCCTGCGCACCGGCCTCGCCCTCGGCGGAGCGGTCGGCACGGGGGCTTTTGCGGGCCGCGCAGCCGCCGCGCCGGACGCGAAGAACCTTCCGCCGAGCGTACCGGAATGGTCGCAGTCGCTCGGTGAGGGTGTCGTCAGCCGGCCCTACGGCCGCCCGTCGAAGTTCGAGGTGGACGTGATCCGCCGCGACGTCGAATGGCTGACCGCCTCGCGCCAGAGTTCGGTCAGCTTCACGCCGCTGCACCAGCTGGAGGGAATCATCACCCCGAACGGCCTGGGCTTCGAGCGCCACCATGGCGGCATCGCCGAGATCGATCCGTCCGAGCATCGGTTGATGATCCACGGCCTCGTCGAGAAGCCGCTGATGCTGACGCTGGAGGACATCAAGCGCTTCCCCCGCGTCAACCGGATCGCGTTCCTCGAATGCGCGGCCAATTCCGGCATGGAGTGGAAGGGCGCGCAGCTCAACGGCTGTCAGTTCACCCACGGCATGATCCACTGCGTCATGTACACGGGCGTCCCGCTCAAGCGCTTGCTCGAAGAAGCCGGTCTCAAGACCAACGCCAAGTGGCTGTTGCCGGAGGGCGCCGACGCCGCGGCGATGACCCGCTCCGTGCCGATCGAGAAAGCGTTCGACGACGCCATCGTCGCCTACGCCATGAACGGAGAGGCGCTCTATCCCGAGCACGGCTATCCGCTCCGCCTCGTCCTGCCGGGATGGCAAGGCAACATGTGGGTGAAGTGGCTGCGCCGGATCAAGGTCGGCGACGAGCCCTGGCACACCCGCGAGGAGACGTCGAAGTACACGGCACTCATGCCGGACGGTCAGGCGCGGCGCTTCACCTGGGCCATGGACGCGAAGTCCGTCATCACCAATCCGAGTCCGCAGGCGCCCATCCACGGTAAGGGCTTCACCGTGCTTTCGGGCTTGGCGTGGTCGGGGCGGGGCGCGATCAAGGGCGTGGACGTCTCGCTCGATGGCGGCCGCAACTGGCGGGCCGCGCGGCTCGACGGGCCGGTCCTCGATAAGGCGCTGACGCGTTTCTATTATGAGTTCGACTGGAACGGCGATCCGCTGCTGATCCAGTCCCGCGCCATGGACGAGACCGGCTACGTCCAGCCGACCAAGGCGGCCCTGCGCCAACACCGCGGCCTGAACTCGATCTACCACAACAACGGCATCCAGACCTGGCACGTGCTGCCCAGCGGGGAGATCGAGAATGTCGAGGTCGCGTAACCGTCTTTCGGCCGCCCTTGCGACCGTCCTCCTCGCGGCCACGCCGGTGGCGGCGGAGCGTCTGAACATCGGCCGCGTCGCGACGCCGGAGGAGATCAAGGGCTGGGACATTGACGTGCGGCCGGACGGCCAGGGGCTTCCTGTCGGCAAGGGAACCGCGGCGCTCGGCGAGACGGTCTTCCAGGAGCGCTGCGCCAGCTGCCATGGCGAGTTCGGCGAGGGCGCGGGACGGTGGCCGGAGCTCGCCGGTGGGTCCGGCACGTTGAAGTCCGACAGTCCGGTTAAGACCATCGGGTCCTACTGGCCCTACGCCTCGACCGTCTTCGATTTCATTCACCGGGCAATGCCGTTCGGCGCGGCACAGACCCTCACGCCGGACGAGACATACTCGGTCACCGCCTATCTCCTCTATCTCAACGACATTCTGAAGGATCAGGACTTCGAGCTGAACGAGAAGAACCTCGCCAGCATCCGCCTGCCTAACGAGAAAAACTTCTTCATGGACGACCGCGAGACGGCGGAGAAGGAGTTCTGGACGGCCAAGCCCTGCATGACGAACTGCCTGCCGAAGGAAGCGTCCATCACGAGCCGCGCTCGCATCCTCGACGTGACGCCAGACAAGGCTGCCGAACCCGCGAAGAAGGCCCCGCCGGTCCAATGACGAGCCGTCCCAACTCCGCGGGAACGCGCTGCGACAGGCGGTTGTTCTTGGGTGGCCTCGCAGCGGGCTTCGCGGGCGCGTGGCCCGTCCGCCGCGCTTCGGCGAACCAGACAGCGGCGCTCAGGGTCGGCGCCGCCTCCGTGGAGACGGCGAGCGACGGCACGCTGTCCTCCTCCCTCGCCTTCATGCTGCCCGACACGCCGCGCGCGGAAGTTGAAGCCGTCTTTAAGGCCGAGGGTCAGCCCGCGGAGGCCACCCCGATTCCGACGAACCCGAGCCTCGTTCGGATCGGCTCGGAAGTCATTCTGATCGATGCCGGCTCGGGCAACTCGTTCCAGCCCACGGCCGGCAAGCTCGGCGAGACGCTGGAGAGCCGGAACATCTCACGTGAGGCGATCACCCAGGTGGTGTTCACGCACGCCCATCCCGATCATCTCTGGGGCGCGGTCGATGATTTCGACGACAGCGAACGGTTTCCCAATGCCCGCTACGTCGTGCCGGCCGCGGAATGGGATTTCTGGACCCGCGAGGATGTCGAGACCCGCGTACCGGATTGGCTTAAGGGCCTCTCCGTAGGCTCGCGACGGACCCTGCGACGCCTTGAGGCGAAGGTGGAGCGCCGTAAGCCCGGCGAAAGCATCGCTCCCGGCCTCACCTACGTCGCGACGCCGGGGCATACGCCCGGTCACGCCTCCGTCCTTGTCGAAGCCGGTCGGGAGCAGGTACTGATCGGCGGGGATGCCTTGAGCCACGCGGTTGTGTCGTTCCGCCGCCCCGCCTGGGCCTTCGGAAGCGATCTCGACCGTGACCTCGCGGCGCGTACCCGCCTCACCCTGCTGGACCGCTTGGCGAATGAGCGGATGACGCTTGTCGGCTTTCACCTCCCGAGCTCAGGCGTCGGACGTGTCGAGCGCGTTGGTGCGAGTTATCGCTTCGTACAAACCTGACGACACGATTTCGCAGGAATATTCCTGTCGGAACAGGACCGTTCGCGAACGGAGTGGACACGATGATGCTGTCGCGTAGGGGCGTGTCCGGACTGGCCGCGCTGATGGCTTGGCTCGTGGCGAGCAGGGCCTCGGCGACCCAATCGGCTGACCCCAAGACCCATCGGGTCGCACTGCAGGTCAGTTCTCGCGAGAACGGCGTGTTCGACCTCGCCCTCAACAACGCGGTCAATCTCGCACGCGAATACAGCAATCAGGCCGAGGAGCTTGAGGTCGAGATCGTTGCCTATGGGCCGGGTCTGCACATGCTGCGGGCCGACACATCGCCCGTGACGTCGAGGATCCACTCCATCACCGAGAGCGTGCCGGGAATCGTACTCTCGGCCTGCGGCAACACCATCAAAGCCATGGAGAAGGCAGAGGGGCACCCTCTGGAATTACTGCCACACGTCGGCATCGTTTCGGCTGGTGCAGTCCGTCTCGTGGCACTTCAGGAGGCAGGTTGGAGCTATCTCCGCGTTTGATCGCGCCGGGTCGCCGAAGGCTAGCCATTGGTTGGTCGCGAGACTGCCTCAGGGGTACATCGAGTGCACCGTTCACACATCCGCGTTTGGCGTAGTCCGCCTTCGGTCGCGCAGTAGCTGGTTCCTCGGCGCACACGACGCGCTCAAGGTTTTACAGGAACCGATGAATGCTCGGAATCGCCGTCCCCGCCGTGGCGCTGGCCATGGTCGTCGTCACGCCTGCCCTTGCGATTGAAGTGACGAAGAGCGTGATGGTGCCTGCATCGCCCGAAGCGGTCTGGAAGATGGTTGGCGGGTTTTGCGGCATCGGCAACTGGCACCTCGTCATCGAGAAGTGGGTGCTGTCTTAGAAAGGCGGCAGGCAGGAGTGAACATTGTCGATGAAGGGCAGTGACACCATCATGGAGGAAGAACAGTTCCGCGGCGACAAGAAGATAGACTACACATGCACGATAATCTCCCGCCCGCTGCCTGTGTAGAGCTATAAGTCCATGCTCATAGTGTAGAAGGACGGGAGCGGATCGAAGGTATCCTGGGCCGGAAACGTCAAGCCCAAGGGGGCCTTTGATGCTAAAGCCAAGGAGACAATTGCTGAAGTCTAGGAGGCGGGCCCGAGGGTCATCGCCGACAAGTCCCAGTAATCACGTCGGCAGGCGCAGAGATTTTGGGGCCGCTCTTTCGCACTTGGAGCGGGATCGGCCTAGATCAAAATCCGTCACCGTCGAGTAAGACGCGGATCACACCCAGGGCGTCGCCAACGTACTGCTACGCCCCGCAGCGACCTGACTGGGCGATCACATGGTGTTGCTTCGCGCCGAACCGTTCCTCTGACCTCCTATCTTCCAGGGCGACATCGAAGGGACGGTCGAGAATGCGACAGGTGAAGGTCAGGCTGATCGAGCCGGGGCTGCCGCCCCGGCGGACGCGCTTGAAAATTCCCGGTTGGGCGGGCGATCCGGAGCCCCGCACAGAAGGCTCGCAGGATTATGCCTGGCACTGCATCCCGCTCTTGGAAGCGGTCAAAGGCGGGATCGAGCTGTTCTACGCCTACGACGCCGAATTGGGCGTGAGCACCAGGGCCGCAAGACTGGTCTTTGAGGGAATTTCGCCGAGCCCGGCGGACCGGGACCGCAAAGGCCGCCGCTCTGGAGCTTCGGCGAGGCCTACTACGCCTATCGGATCCTCATCGACCTAAGGGTCGAGGAGAATTAGGTGATCAGGACCGAGATCCACCCACGCTTCTACACCGACTGGACCGGAACAGTGCCGGTCGCAATGCCGGCACTCATCCGGCACTGGGGGCCGACGATGTACTTCATGGTGTTCAAGGCCCCGGACGAAGGCCGCAGGCATATCTTCCGGAAGGACGAGCCGTTCATGCAGGTGTCCGTCGTCTCGGTTGAGGCCGATTTCGAGCTCATGGCGATGAACGAAGAGGAGGCGCCGAGCGCGAACTCCAATCGCGACGCATCTACCCCAGCCGCGAGACGCTGGCGGCGGACTCGCAGTGGACCTCGGCGACCCACACCGTGTTCGGCGGAACCTACCGGCGCATCCTAGGCGCCGCCAAGAGCCAGCGGTAAGGCTGGGCGGGGTGCGGAACCATCCACCCCGCCGCATCAGGCTCTGTACCCGTACGGCATGTCGCAGCAGTGATGGTGATGGTGGCGATGATAGTAGTATTGCGCCTGCTGTACCGTGGCCTCGCCCTAAGAGGCGGCAAGTAGCGGTTTGGCCTTCGCCGCGACCTCGTCCGGCTCCTTTAGGAGCGCCACAGCGTCGGGGATGGGCTTGGGCAGGTCGGCGTAGCTCTCGGCACGCATGGCCGCGGTTAGCACGGTCTGGGCAGGCATCGCGGCCTGTGCTGGGTCGGCGGCCGCGAGCAGGTTGACGGCCCCGATCAGGCAGCGACTGGCTTGTCCATCGACGGGAACCTCCCTTGAATGGCGCGGCCCGCCCCGGGAAAAGCGCGGACGGAAGCGCCGCCGGAAACACCACCTGCGGTAAAGCAGTTCCGGCTTGCCCAAGGCCAGGCAAGCACTTCTCCAACATGAGCATTGAAGTGCTTGCCGCCACTCGCTATTGTCGGTGCCGGCATTCGATGAAATTGATTTTAGTCAATTTCATTCACATCTTCAGTTGCTAAATGCAGCTCGACTACACACTGCA
>NZ_LSIX01001033.1:0-303 GCF_001556475.1 Methylobacterium sp. CCH5-D2
GCCTGACCCTCTGGGGCTCGGCCGGCGTCCTCGCCGGCCTCTGAGCCGCCCCGGGTAGGCGAGGAGCGCGAGAGGGGCCGCCCCCCGGGCGGCCCCTCTGCCGTGTGCGGCCCCGCCGCTCACGGCAGCGCGGCGCGGGCTCGCGCGTCGCGGATCTCCCAGGTCTCGATGAGGTCGAGCGCGTGCAGCGCCCGGCCGCGCAGGTCCCACCAGGCCGGGAGCTTTCGCGAAGGGTCGGGCGCGCACCCGACGGCCGCGACCAGAAAGGCGGTCTCGGCGAGCGGCGGCGCGCGAAGGCAGCCG
>NZ_LSIX01001034.1:0-488 GCF_001556475.1 Methylobacterium sp. CCH5-D2
GTGGCAGGCCGCCCGCCGTGAACCCACTCGGCAGGGCGAGCCCGCAGAGGTCGAGCAGGTTGCCGAAGCGGCAGAAGCGCGAGGGCAGGTGGTCCTCGTCCACGCTGTCGAGCGGGATCGCCGCCGTCTCGGTGGTCGGCGTCAGCACGGCGTCGAAGCCCTCCAGGGCCTCGGCAAAGGCCCGCTTCAGCGCCTCGCGCCGCCGGATCGTCGCGAGGTAGTCCTGCGCCGTGAGCTTCGCGCCGGCCAGGATCCGCGCCCGCACCGCGTCGCCGAGCGGGCTCGCCGGGTCCTCGGCGAGCGCGCCGTTGGTGACGTAGGCCTCGGCGTTGGTGATCGCGCTCAAGTCGAAGATCTCGGCGAAGCGGAAGGGCAGGTGGATCTCGGCGATCTCCGCGCCGAGGCTCGCCAGCGTGTCGAGGGCCCGGTCGTAGGCGGCGAGCACGGCGCCGTCGGCGCCCTCGCGCTCGGCCGCCGGCATGCGGGCG
>NZ_LSIX01001035.1:0-9291 GCF_001556475.1 Methylobacterium sp. CCH5-D2
GAGTTCTCATCCCTCACCCCAACCCTCTCCCGCACGGGAGAGGGAGCGCGGCGCGCTTCTCACCCGATCCGAGACAGGATGCCTGCCATATGCAATCGCCCTGCCCGCAGAGGGGGGAGGGAGGACATGCGCGCCTTGACGTGATCAGCCGGACCCCACCTCCGCACCACCCGGCGCCCGCACGGCCGCCAGCACGTACACCCGGATCGCCGAGGACAGGTTCTGCGCCCCGCGGCCCGCGTCGATCGCGCCGATCAGCGCCTGCACCGACTGCCCGCGGGCGCCCGCGATCTCGCGCAGCGCCTCCCAGAACGGCTCCTCCAGGGAGACGCTGGTCGGGTGGCCGGCGATCATCACCGAGCGCTTGCGGACGCCGCTCACGTCGGCGGGTCGTCCCGCTCCAGGCGATGCCCTTCGTGGCGGCTCTCCTCCAGGGACTTGCGCTTCTCCTGAAGGGTCTTCTGCTTCTTCGGGCGGCCGAAGGTCACGCGGTTCTCGGCGGCCCGGGCGTCCTTCTCCGCCTTCTCCCGCGCCTTGCGGACCTGACGCAGGTTGATGATCTCGGCCATCGCGTCCGCCTCCGGGGTATCGGGCCGGCGCGGGAAGCGTCCCCGCGCCGGTCGAATCGTCAATGGGCGCCGATCATGCGGTGCCTGTCACTCGGTATGGACTACTCGGCGCCCATCACTCGGCGCTGGGGGCCAGCATGGTCTCGGGCCGCACCACGCGCTCGAACTCCTCGTCCGTGACGTAGCCGAGGCGCAGCGCCTCCTCCTTCAGGGTGGTGCCGTTCTTGTGCGCGGTCTTGGCGATCTCGGCGGCCTTGTCGTAGCCGATCGAGGGCGCGAGCGCGGTCACCAGCATCAGCGAGCGGCTCATCAGGTCACTGATCTTGTCCTCGTTGGCCTTGATGCCGACGACACAGTTGTCGGCGAAGCTCACCGCGGCGTCCGCGAGCAGCCGCACCGATTGCAGCACCGCGTTGGCGATCACCGGCTTGAACACGTTGAGCTCGAAATTGCCCTGAGAGCCCGCGAACGAAACGGTGGTGCCGTTGCCGATCACCTGGGCGCAGACCATCGTCAGCGCCTCGCACTGGGTCGGGTTGACCTTGCCGGGCATGATCGAGGAGCCGGGCTCGTTCTCAGGCAGCGACAACTCGCCCAGCCCCGAGCGCGGGCCCGAGCCCAGGAAGCGGATGTCCTGGGCGATCTTGAACAGGCCGGCGGCGAGCGCCGAGAGCGCCCCTTGCGTGAACACCAGCGCGTCGTGGGTGGCCAGCGCCTCGAACTTGTTCTCGGCGGAGGTGAAGGGGAGCCCCGTGAGCTCCGCGACCTTGGCGGCGAATTTTTCCGCGAATTCGGGATGCGCGTTGAGGCCGGTGCCGACGGCGGTGCCGCCCTGCGCCAGCGCCAGAACGCCCGGAAGGGTCGCCGCGACGCGCGAGCCGCCGAGCGCGACCTGGGCGACGTAGCCGGAGAATTCCTGTCCGAGCGAGACGGGGGTCGCGTCCTGCAGGTGGGTGCGGCCGATCTTGACGATGCTCTCGAAAGCCTTCGCCTTGGCGTCCAGCGCGCCGTGCAGGTGCGAGAGGGCGGGCAGCAGCCGCTCCTGGATCTCGCGGGCCACCGCGATGTGCATCGCGGTCGGGAAGGTGTCGTTCGAGGACTGGCCGCGGTTGCAATGGTCGTTCGGGTGGACCGGCGACTTGCCGCCGCGCTGGCCGCCGAGCCGCTCGTTGGCGAGGCTCGCGATCACCTCGTTGGCGTTCATGTTGGACTGCGTGCCCGAGCCCGTCTGCCAGACGACCAGCGGGAACTCGTCGTCGTGCTGGCCGGCCACCACCTCGGCGGCGGATTGGGCGATCGCGTCGGCGATCTTCGGGTCGAGGGCGCCCAGATCCTTGTTCACCAGGGCGGCGGCCTGCTTGACGATGCCCAGCGCGTGGACGAGCGGCGCGGGCATGTGCTCGGTGCCGATCTTGAAGTTCTGGATCGAGCGCTGCGTCTGCGCGCCCCAGTACCGGTGGGCCGGAACCTCGATCGGCCCGAACGTGTCGGATTCCGTGCGGGTGGCGGTCTCGGTGGGCGACATCGTGGCCTCTACGTCTGGTGCAGTGCGGGACCTACTTAGCGAAGGCCGGGCCGAAACGCGAACCTGCCGCGCGGCCGTCCTGACAATCCGCGCGGGCTGTCGCCGCGCCCCCGGAACCTCACGGGACACCATGCCGACGATCGCCGAGACCGCGCCGGAGACGGCGCCGAGGACCCGCTTCCGCCCCGCCGTGCCCCGCCCGCGGCGCACGCCGATGGGGCTCATCGACTTCCTGCGG
The DNA here is from genome assembly GCF_001556475.1 of Methylobacterium sp. CCH5-D2. Lineage (NCBI taxonomy): Bacteria > Pseudomonadati > Pseudomonadota > Alphaproteobacteria > Hyphomicrobiales > Methylobacteriaceae > Methylobacterium > Methylobacterium sp. CCH5-D2. Next base: position 2,333 of record NZ_LSIX01001035.1, read on the forward strand.
GCCGCGCGGGCCAACCCGCTCACCACCTGGATGGAGGAGCACTTCACCCTGCCGCTGTTGGCGGGGGACGGCGTGCTCGGGCGCGTCACCGTGGTGAGCGAGCCGGGCCTGATCCGCCACGTCCTGGTCGAGAACGCGGGCGCCTACCGCAAGGACGACCTGCAGCGGCGCGTGCTGGCGCCGGGCCTCGGCGAGGGCCTGCTGACGGCGGAGGGCGACGATTGGCGGCTGCAGCGGCGCACGCTCGCCCCGCTCTTCTCCGCCCGCACGGTGCGGGGCTTCGAGGCGGCGATGAACGCGGCCGGCGCGCGGCTGGCCCGGCGCCTCGTGCGGCGCGTCGGCAGCCAAGTCGACGTCGCGCAGGAGATGGCCCGCGTCACCCTCGACGTGCTGGAGCGGACGATCTTCACCCACGGGCCGCAGAACGATCCGGACGCGCTGGCCCGCGCCATCACGCGCTTCCTCGAATCGGTCGGGCCGATCGACCCGCTCGACGTGTTCGGCGTGCCCGCCTTCGTGCCGCGGATCGGGCGCCTGCGGGCGCGGCCGGCGCTACGCTACTTCGCCGAGGTGGTGGACGGGCTGATCGAGCACCGTCGCGCCGTCATGGCGCGGGGCGAGGCGCCGGAAGACCTCCTCACCCTGCTGCTCGCCGCGCAGGATCCGGAGACGGGGCAGGGCCTCGACGACCTCACGGTGAAGGCCAACATCGTCACCTTCATCGCCGCCGGCCACGAGACCACCGCCAACGCGCTGACCTGGGCGCTCTACTGCCTGTCGCAGGACGGGGCTTCGCTCGCGCGCCTCGAAGAGGAGGTGGATGCCGCCGCCGACCCGGAGGGCAACTTCGCCGCCGAGCGCCTGCCCTTCGCCAAGGCGGTGATCGAGGAGGCGCTGCGCCTGTTCCCGCCCGCCGCCATCATCAGCCGGCAGGCGCTGAAGGAGGACCGGCTCGGCCGCGTGAAGATACCGCGCGGCTCGCTGGTGATGGTCTCTCCTTACGTGCTCCACCGCCACCGGGCGCTGTGGGAGGACCCCGACGCCTTCGTGCCGGAGCGCTTCCTGGGAGAGGCCCGCGCGGCGATCCCGCGCTTCGCCTACCTGCCCTTCGGGGCGGGGCCGCGCGTCTGCATCGGCCAGAGCTTCTCCCTGCAGGAGGCGGTGATCGTGCTGGCCCACATGGTGCGGGCGGTGCGCCTGGCCCTGCCCGCCGACCATCCGCCGGTCACGCCGGTGCAGCGCGTGACCGTGCGGCCGGGCGAGGGCCTGCGCATGGCGGCCGTCCGGCGCTGAGGACCCGGCCGGGCCTCAGGGCGCGGCCGCCGCACCGTGGGGCGGGCCCTCGACCAGGGCGACGCTCTTCACCGCCGCGAAGACCGGCAGTCCGGGCCTGAGGCCCATCTCGGCGAGCGAGCGGCGGGTCAGCCGCACCACCAGGGCCGCGCCGCCGCAATCCAGGCGAACCTCGGTGCCGGGGTCGCCGGGCGCGGCCGCGCCGATCTCCGCGACCGTGCCGGCCAGCACGTTGAGCGCGCTCGTGCCCTCGGGTCGGGCGAGGCTGAGGGTCACGTCGCGGGCCGAGACGAGGATGCGCAAGGGGGCGCCCACGGCCCGGTCGAGGAGCGGCACGTGGAGCGGGCCGGCCGCCGTGGCGAGCCGCGTCAGCGCGAAGGCCGGATCGTGCGCCTCCACCCGGCCGGCGAGCACCGCCCCGGCCTCGCGGGCGGCGCGCAGCGGCGCGACGTCGAGGCGCGCGCTGAGCGTGTCCACGGGCCCGCTGGCGACGACGCGTCCCGCCTCCAGGACCACCACCCGGTCGGCGAGCCGCACGATCTCCGGCAGGGCGTGGGAGACGTAGAGGATCGGCACGCGGCCGAGATCGCGCAGCCGCTCGAGGAAGGGCAGGATCTCGGCCTTGCGGGCCTCGTCCAGCGCCGCCAGAGGCTCGTCCATCAGGAGGAGGCGGGGCCGCGCCAGCAGCGCACGGCCGATCGCCACCCGCTGCCGCTCGCCGCCGGAGAGCCCGGCCGGGCGGCGCGCGAGAAGGTGGCCGATGCCCAGCAGATCGACCACCTCCGCGAAGCCGATCCCGTCGGCCGCGCGCGCGAGACGGCGGCCGAACAGCAGGTTGGCGGAGACGTCGAGATGCGGGAACAGCCGGCTCTCCTGGAAGACGTAGCCGATGCGGCGGCGGTGCGGCGGCACGAAGCGCCGCGCGTCCGTGTCCACCAGCACCGCGCCGTCGAGGACGACGCGGCCCCGCTCGGGGCGCACGAGGCCCGCGACGATGTCGACCAGCGTGGTCTTGCCCGAGCCCGAGCGCCCGAACAGGGCCGTGACCCCGCCCTCGGCCTCGAAGTTCGCGTCGAGCCGGAAGGCGCCCTGGCGGTGCGCGACCGTGACCGCGAGGCCGCTCACGCGGCGAGCCGGCGGGCGACGCCGCGGGCGAGGATCTCGGAGAGGAGGAGGGCGCTCATCGAGACGACGATCGAGATGAGGGCCAGGCGCATCGCCCCGGCCTCGCCGCCCGGCACCTGGGTGAGGGCGTAGATCGCCGAGGGCAGGGTCTGGGTCTCGCCGGGAATGTTCGACACGAAGGTGATGGTGGCGCCGAATTCACCCATCGCCTTGGCGAAGCAGAGCACGAGCCCCGCGAGGATCCCGGGCAGGATCAGCGGCAGGGTGACCTGGGCGAAGACCTGCGGCGGGCTGGCCCCGAGAGTGGCCGCGGCCTGCTCCAGCTTGGAATCGACCGCCTCGATCGACAGGCGGATGGCGCGCACCAGCAAGGGAAAGCCCATCACCGCGCAGGCCAGCGCCGCCCCCGTCCAGCGGAACGCGAGGACGATGCCGAACTCGGCGAGCACGCTGCCCACGGGTCCGCGCCGCCCGAAGGCGAGGAGCAGCAGGTAGCCGGTCACGACCGGCGGCAGGACGAGGGGCAGGTGGACCGCCATGTCGAGGAGCGTCTTGCCCCAGAACCGCCCTCGGGCGAGCAGGTAGGCCACGCCGAGCCCGAGCGGCAGGCTCGCCAGCGTGCCGGTGCCGGCCACCAGCAGGCTGAGGCGCAGCGCCTGCCACTCCTCTGGTGTCAGCCAGTTCGTCACGGCATCGGTCACGGCCGGGCGGTGGCGGAGCGGTTCAGCACCGTGAAGCCCTGGCGCTCGAAGGCGGCCTTGGCGGTGGGCCCGCGCAGGTAGGCGAGGAGGCCCGCGGCGTCGGGATTGGCCGAATCCCGCGTCAGCGCGACGGGGTAGACGATCGGCGGGTGGCTGTCGGCCGGAAAGGTCGCGACGATCCTGACGTTGGCGTCCGCCGCCGCGTCGGTGGCGTAGACGATGCCGAGCGGGGCCTCGCCCCGCGAGACGAGGAGCAGGGCGGCGCGCACGCTCTCTCCTTGCGCCACCCGGTCCTTCACCCCGGCCCAGGCGCCGAGCTTCTCCAGGGCCGCCTTGCCGTACTTGCCGGCCGGCACTGCCGCGACGTTGCCCATGGCGAGGCGCCCCTGTCCGAGCGCGCCCGCGAGATCGAGGCCGGGGCCCATCCGCACCTCGGCCCGCGAGGCCTTCGGGGCGATCAGCACGATGCTGTTGGTCAGCAGCGAGACCCGGCTGTCGGGCCGGATGAGGTTCTGCTTGGCGAGATGGTCCATCCAGTCGAGGTCGGCCGAGAAGAACAGGTCCGCGGGCGCGCCCTGCTCGATCTGCTTCGCGAGCGTGTTCGAGGCGGCGTAGGAGATCCGCGGGGCCGGCTTGCCCTCCCGCGCGTAGGAGCCCGCGATGTCGTCGAGCGCGTTCTTCAGGCTCGCGGCGGCGAAGACGGTCGGGGGCTCGGCCGCCTGCGCCGGCATGGCTGCCAGGAGCGTGCCGGACACGAGGCCGGCCAGGAAGCGGGCGCGGGTTGTCGTACGCATGCGGATCCGTCCTCGAGATCCCGGAGCGGCGTCCAGCCGGGCCGCCGTCCTGCGCTATATACCGTCGAGCATAGCCTCGGCCAGGGGCACCGCGGAGGCACGATGGCCCGTCTGAGCATCCGGATCGATCTCGGGCCCGACCACCGGGTCGGTCCCGGCAAGGTGCGCCTCCTCGAGGCCGTGGCCGAGCACGGCTCCATCTCGGCCGCGGGCCGGGCGCTCGGCATGTCGTACCGGCGCGCCTGGACCCTGATCGAGGCACTGAACGCAGGGTTCGGCCGGCCCGTGGTGGAGACGCAGGCCGGCGGCCGGGCCGGCGGCGGGGCGCGGCTCTCGGCCCTCGGCGCCGCGCTCGTGGCGGATTACCGGGCGATCGAGCGCGCGGCCGAGCGGGCCGCCGGCCCCGTCCTCGCCCGGCTCGCACCGCCCGCGGGACCCTCGGGGGCCGAGGAGCCGCGGCCGCCGCGACCGCGGCGTTCGGGTCCGGCAGGAAAGCCTTAACCCTGTGTGCGGGATGCCGCGTGTCATAAGGGAACTCTTCGTCCCGGAGTTGTAAGCCCGACCCGTGGGTCGGGAGCCGCCGCCATGCAGATAGACCTTGCGACGCTCTGGTATCTGACCATCGGGACGCTGCTCGTCTCCGCGGCGCTGACGCTGTGGGAGCGGCAGGCCCATCCGCGGCGGTCGCGCGAGCTCGGGGTCTGGGCGGGGGCCTGCGCGGTCTTCGCGCTGGGCTGCGTCGTCGCGATGAACCGCCACCGGTTTCCCGGTGCGGGCGGGGGAGCGCTGACCAACCTCCTGATGGTGCTGGGCTACCTGATGGTGCGGCACGGCGTGGTCAGCCTCGACGGCCCGGCGCGCTTCCGGGGCTCGGCCGCGGCACTGGTCGTCCTGGCCCTGGCCTGGGCGGTCGCGGGCGTGCATTTCGAGGCGGCGTTCTGGAACCACGTCTCCGCGCTGCCGATCGCCCTGGCCTGCGGGCTGACCGCCTGGGCCCTCCTGCGCAGCCGCACGGTCCGGGGCCTGCGCTCGCGGCCGGTCGCGGTGGCGGTCTCGGCCGGACACGGGGTGTTCTACGTCCTGCGCGGGCTGGTCGCGCCCGTTCTCGTCGAGCGCTACGGGCCGAGCCTGCTGCCGGTCCTTGCCAAGGTCACGATGTGCTGGTGCGCGAGGAGGCGCAGGCACAGCTCCTGGCGGCGTCCCGGACCGATTTCCTCACCGGCCTCGCCAACCGTCAGGGATTCTTCGAGCAGGGCGCACGGATGCTCGCGGAGCGGGCGGCGGAGCGTCCGGCCGCGCTCCTCGCCTTCGATCTCGACCACTTCAAGAGCATCAACGACCGTCACGGGCACGCCGCGGGCGACGCGGTGCTCGCCCTGTTCGCCCGCGTCGCCCGGGACGCGGCGGGGCCGGAGGCTCTGGTGGTCCGCCTGGGCGGCGAGGAGTTCGCCGCCCTCCTGCCGGGTCGGGGCGCCCCCGCGGCGCGGCAGGTCGGCGAGGAGATCGCGCGGCGCTTCGCGGAGGCCGCCGCGCACCGCGACGGGCCCGGCATCCGGGCGACCGTCAGCGTCGGCCTGGCGGAGGCGGGGCCCGAGCGCGGCGATCTGCCGGCCCTGCTCTCGGCCGCCGACCGTGCCCTCTACCGGGCGAAGGCGGCCGGCCGGAACCGCGTCGAGGTCGCTGCGGCGGCCTGAAGGCGTCAGGCGCCCTCAGGCCCCTCCGGCAGCGTCACGGTCCAGGGCTCCGCGTAGACGTGTTCCTCGAGATTCACGCCCGGGCCCCCGCGGTCGATCACCAGGAAGTCCTGGGGCGCACCGAAGGGCGTGAGCACGCCGTGCCACGTGCCCACGGCGTAGCAGACGCCCTGGCCCGGCGCGGTGAGGAAGGCCTGGGGCCGGCCCGGCCTTCCCCCCTCGTCGGGACAGACCACGACGAGGAACGGCGACGCGTCGAGCGGCACGAAGGCCTGGGCGCCCAGCGGGTGGCGCTCGACGAGGCTGAACACCAGGGGCACCGGGTAGGGCTCGGCCTCGACATGGCCGATCACCACGGTGCTCTCCGCGCCCACCACCGGCACCGTGGCGAGGTCGTGGAAGCGGCGCGCCCGGCCGGCGTTCATCGGGCGCGGGGCAACCCTGGACTTGTCGATCACCGCGCCGAAGGGCGCGAAGGCTTCCGCGCTGAGGGCCTGCGCGACGAGGATCCTGTCGCTCACCGGCCGAGCCCGCGGGGCCGGAGGGCGGCGTGGCGGTTCACGTCCTTGTAGAGCAGGTATCGGAAGGGGCCGGGCCCGCCCGCGTAGCAGGCCTGCGGGCAGAAGGCGCGCAGCCACATGAAGTCGCCGGCCTCGACCTCCACCCAGTCGCGGTTGAGCCGGTAGACCGCCTTGCCCTCCAGAACGAACAGGCCGTGCTCCATCACGTGCGTCTCCTCGAATGGGATCGAGGCGCCGGGGCGCATGGCGACGATGTTGACGTGCATGTCGTGGCGCACGTCGTCGGAGGCGACGAAGCGGGTGGTGGCCCAGGCGCCGTCCGTGCCCGGCATGGCGACCGGATCCTCGCGGCTCTCGTGGGTGACGAAGCTCTCGGGCGCCTCGATCCCCGGCACCCGCTCGTAGGCCTTGCGGATCCAGTGGAAGCGGGCGGTGCCCTCCGCGTTGCGCAGGGACCACGCGGCGCCGGGCGCGAGGTAGACGTAGCTGCCGGGGCGCAGGCCGTGCTCGTGGCCGTCGAGGGTCAGGCTCGGGCGCCCCTCGACGACGAAGAGCACGCCCTCGGCCTCCGGATCGGGCTCCGGCTGCCGGCTGCCGCCGCCGGGCGCGACCTCCATGAGGGACTGCGCGAAGGTCTCCGAGAAGCCGGAGAGCGGGCGCGACAGCATCCAGGCGCGGGTGCCCTCCCAGAAGGGCAGGACCGAGGTGACGATGTCGCTCATCACGCCCCGCGGGATGACGGCGTAGGCCTCGGTGAACACGGCCCGGCCGGTCATCAGGGCGGTCTGGGGAGGGAGGCCGCCGCAGGGCGGGTTGTAGGGCGAGGCGGTC
>NZ_LSIX01001036.1:0-275 GCF_001556475.1 Methylobacterium sp. CCH5-D2
TCGGCGGCGGCCAGATCGGCTACAACTGGCAGCTGACCCCCGGCTCGGGCGTGGTCATCGGTGTCGAGGCCGACGCCCAGTACGTCGACTTCGGCCGCGAGCGGAACCGCTTCGCCCAGGCTGGCGCCGGCCTGCTGCCGGGCGTGGGCGTGTTCAACCCGAACGGCCTCTCGACCCTCGACTACTTCGGCACCGTGCGCGGCCGCCTCGGCTACGCCTTCGACCGTACCCTCGTGTACGCCACCGGCGGCTTCGCCTACGGCTCGGGCGGCGGG
>NZ_LSIX01001037.1:0-7518 GCF_001556475.1 Methylobacterium sp. CCH5-D2
TCTGAAAGGTCATACCCCTCACCCCAACCCTCTCCCTATGGGAGAGGGGGCGCGGTGCGGTTCCGTTGGCGATCTCGGAGACGACCCCCGCCATGTGCGATCGCCCTGCCCTATGGGAGACGGGGCACGGCGCGGTTCACCTCATGCGGCCGAACCCAGCAACCGGAGGCTGCCTGATTCCGGGCCCCCGGTGATCGCGGGGGTCCCCCGCCATCGGGGCCGATCGGGAGAGCGGTCGGGACCGGCGGAGGGGGAGATCGAGCGGGATCTCTGCGCCGGGACGACACCCGCTCGATCGAAAAACCGCTCCGGGGCGAGGATGGCCCGGCGAACCGCCGGACCTCAGAAGACCACCGCCTGCCCGTCGCGCCGCGGATCGCTCGCCGCGACGTAGCCGTCCTCGGCGGGATCGCCCATGCGCCAGATGAACTGGCCGGCGCCGAAATCCTGGTAGCTGTCGTTGATCACATCGACCCTGTGGCCGCGCTCGGTGAGCGCCTGCACCGTCTCGGGCGGCATGGTCGATTCGACGTTGATGCTCAGGCCTTCGTTGACGCGCCAGCGCGGTGCGTCGCAGGCCGCCTGCGGGTTCTGGTGGTGATCGAGCATGCGCACCAGCGTCTGCACGTGCCCCTGCGGCTGCATGTTGCCACCCATCACCCCGAAGCTCATCACCGGCGCACCCGCCTTGGTCAGGAAGCCCGGGATGATGGTGTGGAAGGGGCGCTTGCCCGGCGCCACCACGTTGGGGCTCGCCGGATCGAGGTGGAAGCCGTGGCCGCGGTTCTGCAGCGACAGGCCCCATTCGGGCACCACGACCCCCGAGCCGAAGCCCATGAAGTTCGACTGGATGAAGCTCACCATCATGCCGGAGGCGTCCGCCGCGGTGAGATAGATCGTGCCGCCGGAGGCCGGGTTGCCGGGGCCGAAATCCTGCGCCCGCGCGCGGTCGATGAGGCGGCCACGGGCCTTCAGGTAGGCCGGGTCCAGCATCTGCCCGGCCGTCACCGTCATGCCGGTGGGGTCGGCCACGTAGCGGTAGGTGTCGCTGAACGCGAGCTTCATCGCCTCGATCTGGAGGTGCTGGCTCTCGGGCCCGTCCGGCGGCAGGCTGGCGAGGTCGAAATCCCCAAGGATGCCGAGCGCGATCTGCGCGGCGATGCCCTGCCCGTTCGGCGGGATCTCGTGGAGCGTGTAGCCGCGGTAATCCTTGCCCGTGGGCTCGACCCATTCGGGCCGGAAGGCGGCGAGATCCGCAACCGTCATGGCGCCCCCGTGCGCGGCGGCGTGGCGGGCCATCGCCTCGGCGATCTCGCCCTCGTAGAAGACCCGGGGCCCGTGCTCGGCCAGGGCGCGGAGCGTGCGGGCGATGCCCGGCAGGCGCACCCGCTCGCCGACCTCCGGGGCGCGCCCGTGCGGCAGGAAGACCTCGGCGAAGCCCGGCTGGCCGGCGAGGTCCGCCACGCGGGCGGCGGCCGCCCATTTTTGCTGCACCACGATCGGCGCGAGGTAGCCGCGCTCGGCGATCTCGATCGCCGGCTGCATCAGGTCGCCGAAGGGCAGGCGCCCGAAGCGCTCGTGGAGCGCCGCCCAGGCCGCGACCGCGCCCGGCACCGTGACCGAATCCCAGCCGCGCATCGGCGGGCGGGCCGCCGCGCCGTACTTGCGGCGGAAGTAGTCGGGCGTCCAGGCGGCCGGCGCGCCGCCGGAGGCGTTCAGCCCGTGCAGCTGCTTGCCGTCCCACAGGATGCAGAAGGCGTCCGAGCCGAGCCCGTTGCTGCAGGGCTCGGTGATGGTCTTGGCCGCCGCCGTGGCGATGGCCGCGTCCACCGCGTTGCCGCCCTGCCACATCATCCGGAGCCCGGCCTGCGCCGCGAGCGCGTGCGAGGTCGCCACCACGTTGCGGCCGAAGATCGGCATGCGCAGCGAGGGGTAGCCGTGGTTCCAGTCGAAGGGCTTCATCGATTCGGTCCGTGATTCCCGGTTCGCGCGGCGGGCTCGGCCCTCCTGTTGCGCCGATCCTCCCCGCCGCACAAGTTGTGCCGTCCACGGGCGCGCTGGCACGGATGCTGCTTGGAACACCGTGTGCCACAGGATCGCGTCGCCGCGGTCTTGACGAGCCGGCCCGCGCGCCGGACCCTCCTGGCCGACCAATCCTCGCACGAACGGGACAACTGGATGTTGCGTCTTGCCGCCGCCTACCTCGCCGCAGGGCTCGCGCTCTCCGCCGCGCCGCTCTCGGCCCAGACCCTGCGCTACGGCTTGATGGAGGATCCCGACGCCCTCGACCCGACGCTGGCCCGCACCTTCGCCAGCCGCATGGTCTTCGCCGCGCTCTGCGACAAGCTCGTCGATATCGGGCCGGACCTGAAGCCGGTGCCGCAGCTGGCCACAAAGTGGGAGCTGTCGCCCGACGAGCGGGTGCTCACCGTGACCCTGCGGCCGGGTGCCAAGTTCCACGACGGCGAGCCCGTGAACGCGGCGGCCGCCAAGTTCTCGCTCGAGCGTCACCTGAAGATGCCGGGCTCGCAGCGCCGCGGCGAGATCGCGCCGATCGACACCGTGGAGGTCGTGGACGACCTCACCTTCAGGATCACCCTGAAGCAGCCCTTCGCGCCGCTGATGGCCCAGTTCACCGACCGGGCCGGCATGCTGGTCTCGCCGAAGGCCGCCGAGCGGCTGGGCGACAGGTTCGCCACCGCGCCCGTCTGCGCCGGCCCCTACAAGTTCGTCGAGCGGGTGCCGCAGGACCGCATCGTGGTCGAACGCTTCCCCGATTACTGGAACAAGGACCAGATCCACATCGAGCGCATCGAGTTCCGGCCGATCCCCGACAGCACCGTGCGGCTGACGAACCTGCGCGCCGGCCAGCTCGACCTCCTGGAACGCCTCGCCCCGACCGACGCGCCGCAGGTGGCGCGCGACGCCAAGCTCAAGCTCGCCTCGACCTACGAGCTCGGCTTCCAGTCGGTCCTGTTCAACCTCGCCAAGGCCGGCTCGCCGGTCGCCGACCCGCGCGTGCGGGCGGCGTTCGATCTCTCCCTCGACCGGGCCGCCATCAGCCAGGTGGTGTTCAACGGCGAGTTCCTGCCCGGCAACCAGTGGGTCTCTCCGAAGCACCCGGACTACGTGAAGGAGTACCCGATCCCGAAGCGCGACGTGGCGAAAGCCAAGGCGCTCCTCGCCGAGGCCGGCCAGCCCAGGCCCCAGATCACCCTGATGGTCTACGCCAACAGCGAGGCGCCGCAGGTCGGCCAGGTGATCCAGGCCATGACCAAGGAGGCGGGCTTCGACGTGAAGCTGCAGGCCACCGACTTCACCACGGCGCTCGATGTCGCCGACAAGGGCAACTACGAGGCCTATCTCTACAACTGGAGCGGCCGGCCGGACCCGGACGGCAACACCTTCAGCTTCCTCGCCTGCAAGGCGCCCCTGAACTATCCGCGCTACTGCAGCGAGGGCGCCGACGCGGCGCTCCAGGCCGAGCGCGGCTCGGTCGATCCGGAGAAGCGCAAGGCCGCCTGGAAGGCGCTCGCCGACAAGGTGCTGACCGAGCGCCCTGCCGTCTACCTGATGCACCGCAAGCTGCTCTGGGCCTACAGCCCGAAGCTCACCGGCTTCGTGCCCTATCCGGACGGGCTCGCCCGCTTCACCGGCCTGAAGCTGAACTGATGCTGCGTTTCCTGGCCCACCGCCTCGCCCTGGCGGTCCCGACCCTCGTCATCGCCTCCATGATCATCTTCGCCCTGCAGCAATTGCTGCCGGGCGACGTCGCGACGGCGCTGACCGGGGAGGAGCGCGACCCCGAGGTCATCGCCTTCATCCGCGAGAAGTACCACCTCGATCAGCCGCTGCCCGTGCGCTACGCCTACTGGGCGGGCGGCGTGCTGCAGGGCGATCTCGGCGTCTCGGTGCGCCTGCAGAAGCCGGTCTCCGAACTGGTGCTGGAGAAGCTGCCGGTCACGCTGGAACTCGCCTGCCTCGCCATGCTGGTGGCGCTCGCGATCGGCGTGCCGATGGGGATCCTCTCGGCGGTCAAGCAGGGCACCTGGATGGACGCGGCCGCCAACGGGGTCGCGCTCTGGGGCCTGTCGGTGCCGAACTTCTGGCTCGGCATCCTCCTGATCCTGCTGTTCTCGGTGCATCTCGGCTGGCTGCCGGCCTCCGGCTACGTGCCGCCCGGCGAGAGCCTCGTCGAGAACCTGCGCTCGATGGCGATGCCGGCCTTCGTCCTCGGCAACGCCATCGCCGCGGTGATGATGCGCCACACCCGCGCGGCGATGCTGGGCGTCCTGGGCTCCGACTACGTGCGCACCGCCCGCGCCAAGGGCGTCTCGCCGTTGCGCCTCGTCCTGCGCCACGCGCTGCCCAATGCGGCGATCCCGATCATCACGCTGGGAGCGCTGGAATTCGGACAATTGCTCTCGGGCGCGGTGCTGACCGAGCAGGTCTTCTCCGTGCCGGGCTTCGGCAAGCTGATGGTGGACGCCGTGTTCAACCGGGATTTCGCCACGGTGCAGGGCGTCGTGATCTGCACCGCCGCCACCTACATCGCCCTCAACCTCGCCGCCGACCTGCTCTCGGCCGTGGTGAACCCGAAGCTGCGCCGCGCATGAGCACCGGCGCGCCTCTCACCGAAGCCGCCGGCGTCGCCGCGCCCGCGGCCGCCACCCCGCGCGAGCCCGGCTCCCTCTCCGCCTTCTGGCGCCGGCTGCGCGCCCGGCGGAGCGCGGTGATCGGCCTTGCCATCGTCGTCGCGCTGGTGGCGATCGCCGCGCTGGCGGACGTCGTCGCACCCTACGATCCGACCGCGACCGACTGGGGCGCGGTGCGCGCCGCGCCGAGCCTCGCGCACCCGTTCGGCGGCGACGAGGTCGGGCGGGACGTGCTGTCGCGCATCATCTACGGGGCCCGCGCCTCGCTCGGTGCCGGCCTCGTCTCGGTGGCGCTCGCGGTCGCGCTCGGCCTGCCGATCGGCCTCCTCGCGGGCTATGCGGGGGGCTGGGTCGATGCGGTGATCATGCGCCTCACCGACGCGCTCCTCGCGATCCCCTTCCTGATCCTGGCGATCGCGCTGGCCGCCTTCCTGGGCCCGAGCCTCACCAACGCCATGCTGGCCATCGGCCTCTCGGCCACCTCGACCTTCGTGCGGCTCACCCGGGCGCAGGTGCGGGCCGTGGCGGCGGAGGAGTTCGTGGAGGCGGCGCGCGCGGTCGGCAACCCGCCCTGGCGGATCGCGCTGGTGCACATCCTGCCCAACATCGTGCCGGCGATCCTCGTCCAGGCGACGCTGACCATCGCGGCCGCCATCATCGCGGAGGCGAGCCTCTCCTTCCTGGGCCTCGGCCAGCAGCCGCCCGAGCCGTCCTGGGGCGCCATGCTGACGGTCGCCAAGAACTTCATGGACCAGGCGCCCTGGATGGCGATCTGGCCGGGCGTCTCGATCTTCCTCGCGGTGCTCGCCTTCAACCTTCTGGGCGACGGCTTGCGCGACGCCCTCGACCCGAGGCAGCGCACATGAGCGAACCTCTGCTCGCCGAACCCCTGCTCGACGTGCGGGACCTGCGCGTCACCTTCGACACGGAGGGCGGCACGGTCCACGCCGTCAACGGCGTCTCGTACACGCTCCGCGAGGGCGAGACGCTCGGCATCGTGGGCGAGTCCGGCTCCGGCAAGAGCGTGCACGTGCTCGCCATGCTGGGCCTGATCCCGCGCCCGCCCGGGCGCATCGCGGGCGGGCAGGTGCTGTTCCGCGGCCGCGATCTCCTGGCGCTGCCCGAGCGCCAGCTGCGCAAGGTCCGGGGCGGCGAGATCGGCTTCGTGTTCCAGGATCCGATGAGCTCGCTCAATCCCGGCATGACCGTCGCCCAGCAGATCGTCGAGCCCCTGCGCATCCATCTCGGGCTCGGCAGCCGCGCGGCGCGCGCCCGGGCGCGCGAACTCCTCGACCTCGTGCGCATCCCGAACGCGGCCCAGCGCCTCGACCAGTACCCGCACGAGTTCTCCGGCGGGCAGCGCCAGCGCGTGATGATCGCGATCGGGCTCGCCTGCCGGCCGAAGCTCCTCATCGCCGACGAGGCGACGACCGCGCTCGACGTGACGGTGCAGGCCGAGATCATCGCGCTCGTGCAGGAGCTGAAGCGCGAACTCGGCATGGCGATCATCTGGATCACGCACGACCTCGGCGTGGTCGCCGGCATCAGCGACACCGTGCAGGTGATGTATGCCGGGCGCATCCTGGAGCGGGGCCCCGTGGACGACATCTTCGGCGACCCGCGCAACGCCTACACGCTGGGCCTGCTGCGCTCCCTGCCGGACCTGAGCGGAGGCCGCGCCGGGCGCCGCCGCCTGCACCAGATCGACGGCAGCCCGCCCGACATGCGCCGCCCGCTGCCGGGCGATCCCTTCGCCCCGCGCAACGCCTACGCCACCGCCCGCTGCCGCGCCGAGATGCCGCCGCTCGTCCAGGCCGCGGGCGCCGCGCCGGGCCATCTCGTGGCGGCCTGGTACGACCTGCCGGCCCGGCTCGCCGAGGAGGGCGCCCGATGAGCGCGTCAGCAGCCCCCATCCTGTCGGTCCGCAACCTCTCGAAGGCCTATCCCCTGCGCGCGTGGTGGGGCGGCAAGGCGTCCGTGTTCCGCGCGGTCCACGACGTCAGCTTCGACATCGCGCCGGGCGAGACGCTGGGACTCGTCGGCGAGTCCGGCTCCGGCAAGTCCACGATCGGCCGGGCCGTGACCATGCTGAACCCGCCGACCGCGGGCACCGTCGCCTTCGAGGGCACGGATCTCGCCACGCTCCCGCCCCGGGCGATGCGGCGGATGCGCGGGCGCATCCAGACCGTGTTCCAGGACCCCTACGCCGCGCTGAACCCGCGCATGAGCGTCGGCGCCTACGTCGCCGAGGCCTTCCGGCTGCACCGGCCCGGGATGGGTGCGGGCGAGCGCCGCGCGGCGGTCGAGCACCTGTTCGAGCGGGTCGGCCTCGATCCGGCCTTTCTCGGGCGCTTCCCGCACCAGTTCTCCGGCGGCCAGCGCCAGCGCATCTGCATCGCCCGGGCCATCGCGCTCAGGCCGAGCTTCATCGTCGCGGACGAGCCGATCGCCGCGCTCGACGTCTCGATCCAGGCGCAGGTGGTCAACCTTCTGCAGGACCTGCAATCCGAACTCGGCCTCTCCTACCTGTTCATCTCCCACGACCTGCGCATGGTGCGCTACCTCTGCCACCGGGTCGCGGTGCTCTGGCGCGGACGCATCGTGGAACTCGCCGAGAGCGACAAACTCTACGAGGACCCGCGACACCCCTACACGCAGCGCCTCCTCTCCGCGGTGCCGCTGCCGGACCCGGTCGCCGAGCGCGCCCGCCTCGCCGCCGCCGATCCCCATCTCCCGCCGGATGGGCAGCCGGGAGACCTCGTCGAGGTCGCGCCCGGCCACTGGGTCGCGGGCAGGGCGATCGCATAGGGCGGGGGTCGTCTCCGAGATCGCCACTGGAACCGCGCCGCGCCCCCTCTCCCAT
>NZ_LSIX01001038.1:0-2189 GCF_001556475.1 Methylobacterium sp. CCH5-D2
TCTCCGGCTTCGTCGGCGCGGGCCTCGACGGTCGCGGCCGCGCCGACGAGGCCCGCGCCGACGAAGCCGGAGAGGAGGAACTGCCCGACACGGCGGGCCGGCGCGGTGCGGAGGGCTTGGGCGAACATGGTCCGGATTCGATCCTCGACGCTCGCCCGGACGGGTCCGGCGAGATCCGATTTATCCCAAGCCCATGGTTAACAGACCGTTGGGCCCGCGGTAGCGCCCGGCCGCAACAGGCCCGGCTTTCCGCATCCCGCGCCTTGACGGAAGGCGGGGTCGTCTCCTATAGGCTCGCGCCTTCTACAGGACTCCGCTGGACCTGGAATCACGCTTGGGCGTGGCCCGCGGCGCGCGCGCCGCTCGGTCATTGAGGTCCGAGTACTGACCGCCCACGGAACGATACGGGATAGATTGAAGCCATGGCGCGCCGCTGCGAACTCACCGGCAAGGCCGTTCAGGTCGGCCACCTCGTGAGCCACTCGAACCGCAAGACCAAGTGCCGGTTCCTGCCGAACCTCTGCAACGTCACCCTGCAGTCCGACGCGCTCAACAAGAGCGTCCGCCTGCGCATCACCGCCCACGCGCTGCGCTCGGTCGAGCACCGCGGCGGCCTCGACGCCTTCCTGGTCAAGGCCGGCGAATCCGACCTGTCGCAGACGGCCAAGCTCCTGAAGCGCGAGATCCACAAGAAGCTCGCCGAGACCGAGACCCAGGCCGCCGCCTGATCCCGAACTCATCGGAGCGCGAAAAAGCCGCCGCGCGGGTCACCCCGCCGGCGGCTTTTTCATGCGTGGATTGATAGCGGGAGAGTTCACGCGTCGCTCTCCCTCCCCCCCCTCTGCGGGGGAGGGAGAAGACGCGGCCCCTCAATGCGTCCAGGGCGCCGTGCGGTTGAACTTGAAATTGTCCGAGTAGGACAGGCCCTTGCGGACCACCGTCTTGTGCGGCTCCTCGACCCGGTAGCTGATGCCGGCGCGGGTGGCGTAGGCCACGGCCTCCTCGCGGGTCTCGAACTCCAGCTTCACCTGCTGCAGCATGTCGCCCGAGCCGGTCCAGCCCATCAGGGGGTCGGTCTCGCGGGGGCCGGTCTGGTCGAACTCCAGGATCCAGACCTTGGTGCGGGCCAGCCCCGACTGCGACGCTTCCTTCGACGGCTGGTAGATGCGGGCGCTCGGCATGGCGGCTGGGATGGCTCCGGACACGAATGAGAATGGTCGGGGCGATAGGATTCGAACCTACGACCCCCTGGTCCCAAACCAGGTGCGCTACCAGACTGCGCTACACCCCGCCACGCGGCCGTTTCTAAGGATTCCAGGCTCCCGCGGCAAGGGACGCACCGTGACGGAAACCGCGGCTTGACCGCGCGATCCCCGCGTCCCACCTCGCGTCCCGAGGGGCGGACGCTGAGGATGCCGATGATCGATCTCCACTACTGGCCGACGCCGAACGGCCACAAGGTCACGATGTTTCTGGAGGAGGCGGGCCTGCCCTACCGCATCCACCCGGTGAACATCGGCGCGGGCGACCAGTTCAAGCCCGATTTCCTCGCAATCGCGCCGAACAACCGCATGCCGGCGATCGTCGATCACGAGCCGGCGGGCGGCGGCGCGCCGGTCTCGCTGTTCGAGTCGGGCGCGATCCTGCTCTACCTCGCCGAGAAGACCGGCCGCTTCATCCCGGCCGACATCCGCGGCCGGGTCGAGGTGCTGCAATGGCTGTTCTGGCAGATGGGGGGCCTCGGGCCGATGCTCGGCCAGAACCACCACTTCACGCAGTACGCGCCCGAGCCGGTGCCCTACGCGATCGACCGCTACGTCAACGAGACCAACCGCCTCTACGGCGTGCTCGACCGGCGGCTCGCCGACCGGGCCTACGTGGCGGGGCCGGACTACTCGATCGCCGACATGGCCTGCTATCCGTGGATCGTGCCCTACGAGAAGCAGCGCCAGAACCTCGAGGACCACCCGAACCTGAAGCGCTGGTTCGAGGCGGTCGCGGCGCGGCCCGGTACGCAGGCGGCCTACGCGCGGGGTCCCGAGGTCAACCCGAACCTCGGCCAGGCCATGAGCGAGGACGCCAAGAAGGTGATGTTCGGCCAGAACGCGGCGAGCACGAAGCGCTGACGATCGATCAACCCTCCCCCCTCTGCGGGGGAGGGTGCCGAGCGGAGCGAGGCGGGAGAGGGG
>NZ_LSIX01001039.1:0-3740 GCF_001556475.1 Methylobacterium sp. CCH5-D2
ACCCCGCGCCGCGTGGTTCGACGCCGCCGACGCCGAAGCCGCCACCGCCGCGGCCGCGATTATGCGGCTGCGCGCCCTGCCTCTCACGGACGACGCCGGACGCGCCCTCGCCGCGCGGCTTGCTCGCGGGCGGGTCCTGCCGAGCGGCCGGGCGTTCGTGCCATCCGCCAAGCGCGACGTCTACGCCCGGCTGATCGCGCTCGCCGGCGAGGAAGCTGGGCTCGCCGTCGCTGTGGGCGGTCGGGCCGATCCGCCCGGCGCCAACAACGCCCCATCCTCGGATCCGCCGGGGGAAGCCGATCCCCCCGCGGCTGAGGAAGTCAGTACGGCACCCTCGTCGGGCGAGGAACGCCCATCGGACGAGGAGGAAGCCCCGTCGCCCCCCGCCGATGAGCCGGCGGGCGCGCCGTCGGCGTCACGCCCGGGCGCCCATCTCTTCGTCGGCCAGCCCCGCCCAGGGGACCGCGGCGAGATCGGCCTGGGCAGCATCGTGCTCGCTCACGAAGGACCTGACGACGGCTGGTGGGAGGCGGAGGTCATCGGGGCCAACGGCCGAACCTTCTCGCTGCGCTGGCGGGACTACGACCCGATGGTCTTTCCGACCATCCTGCGCACCGCCGACGAGCTTGCCCTCCTGCCCCCCGGGGCACCCTAGCCGCCCGTGAACTGCGCCCGGGCCGCTCCTTGCCGCCCGGACGCGCTATCGGCGCCGCGGCCCATGCGACGCCGTCCGGACCACGCCCCCAGCCACATCCCAAGGTTGCCATGACCGCCGTCCTCGACGCGGAGCGCGTGCGCGCGCTCAACGACATCCTCCGTCGCTCGCTCAGCGGCGGCACCCTCGTGCTCACCGCCGGGATCATCGCGCTCGGCCGCGAGCGCCAGCAGATCGTGCTCGACGCCATCGCCACCTTCGACCGCTTCGACGTCGACAACGACCCATACGGCGAGCACGACTTCGGCGCGGTCGAGGCCGCGGGCGAGCGGGTATTCTGGAAGATCGACTACTTCGACCGCGCCGGACGCAACGCCTCACCGGATCCGGCCGATAGTAGCGTCACGCAACGCGTAATGACGGTCATGCTCCCTTGTGAATACTGACTTGAACATCTTCGGCGGCTGCCGAGCCGCCTCTCAGTGCGTCGTCAGCCGGAGGCGACTTGGTGCAGCAAGATGGAGGGACAAAGATGATGAAACACTTTGTTGCTGCGATCATGATGATTTCGGCTATGCCAGTTCAAGCCGATGTTTACAGATACACATGCCGGGTCGATGGAAAATCGCTCGCCGTGCGTATCGATGACGCGCGAAAAACCTTGCGGTGGCGTAACAAGACCTACGCGATAACCGTCCAGGAAGACTGCGCCAAGTTTGGATGGCGAGCGACGCGGCCGGGCGAAGCCTTCGATTTTTGCACCGCCACGCAAGGCTACGCGGACTTCCAACAAGGCGACCGGCTGATCCAGTGCGATCAGGACCGCTGAAGGGTGGCGACCATGAGCCTGCCCTGCACACGCCGCAGCCGGATATCGGCGCGGAACGGCCGTGAGGCGGACGCATCGTCCCAACCCGGGCGTCACCTTGACCAGAAGCACTCGAAGCAGGGGTGTCGCATGGCGAGACGCTGGACGAGGCTCGTCATCGCAGTGATGCCGTTCTTGACGGTCGGGGGGGCCGACTCGGCGGCGACCGCGCCAGCACGTCGTTCGGTACCGTCCATTGCAGGCGACGCTGCCCCGCCGCCGACACGGGCCGTGTGGGGACCGACCGGCCGGGGGTCAAACGTACGCTATGGCGAGCCCGGCGACGAGCCGGACGTCGAGCTGCTGTGCCTGTCCGACCGCAAGATCGAGCTGCGGGTGTTCGACCCGACCGGCAAGAGTGAGCGCAACCGGGTCAAGCAGGTGCAGCTCGTCGGGCTCGGCGCCGTGCAGGCGGAGGAGATCGACCTCGCTCCCATCGACCGGCTGGTGATCACGATGTTCCTTGATGGCGGCAGCCTCGCGCTCACCGCCCTGCTGCTTGACCAGGATTTCGAGGTCTCGTTCCCCGGGGCACGCCTGCCGGTGCGCGGCGCGGGAGCCTCTGCGCTGGTGCGGGATCTCCTGCAGACCTGCCTCGCCAGCCAGTCGGTCGGTGCCCCGTCATTGAGCCTGCCACTGGCACCTGCGCCTGTCGTGCCGCCGGCCGGCGCCCCTGCGCCGGAGCGGCCTGAGGGATCAGTCGCGCGCCCCGCCGCGGACAAGATCCACGCCGGGCGATGCCTGGAGCTGAAGGTCGACGGCCGGGATCGGCCGTGCAACGGCGACATGCGGCTCAAGGATGATGGCCGGGGCACGGTGGATTTTATCACTGGCTACGCTGACGAGCGGGGCGCGGCCAGGACGGTGGTCGATTTCGAGGTGCGCCAGTCCGCGGAGCTCGAAAACGCCTACGGCTACGCGTTCCGGGTGAGTACGCTGCGGCTGATGACCTTCGACGCCCCGGAGACACGAACGGTCTGGGCAGCGACTGGGCTGTGCCAGATGGTCAAGCCTAACCCGGTCAAAGGGGGCGCCCGCGCCGTGCAGCAGGACATCGTCGTGATGTGCTCGGCGGTGCCGTCCGACGGCCGGGCGCCGGCGAAGCGGATCGACTGGAAATTTGTGTTCTGAGGCTGATCGGCGCCGAGCCATGACCGCTGGATGCGGCGTCGTCCGACGCAGAACCGGATGCGTGGTCGAAGCGGAACCGTGCGGGAGCGTTTCGGCGAGGGCGGCATAGGGCGGATGAGGACGTGCGAGATGGACTGGTTCGAGCGACTGACCGGATTCCGGGAAGCGGGCTACCAGGAGACGCAGGCTCGGCTACGCATTGTCGACGGCCGGCTTGTCCGTGAGGGTTCCGCCGAGAGCTACGCGGTGGGGACGCTGACGCTACCCTCCCTGGCAGAGCTTCGCACAGCGGCAGCCGGTGTTCATCGTCCTGGCCGGCTGCGACTCTCCATCGTTGAGGGTGATGCGCGCGCCCTGCACCGGGCGCCGGAGAATCGCGGTGCGCTGTTCCAGGTCGCCTCGCAGTTCAACATGCTGGAGATGGTTGGGCCGGACGTGACCCCGGAGGACGGTGTCGCGGGCTACGCCTACGACCGCACGCAGGGGCCGGCCTGCGCCATGGCCGCGGGTGCCGCCACGATCTATCGCAACTACCTCGTGCCGGTCGCGGGCGAGATCGGGCAGACGGCGGAGCGGCAACTCGACGGGCTCGCCGACCTCGGGGATGCCCTCGCGGGGCGCCTCGGCACGGATCGGGCTGCCTTATGGACGATGCGCAACGGCTACGCGCTGCCGACGCGGGCGGCCCTGGATGCTATTGCCGGGCACCTGAACGCGGCGGATGAGGGTACCCTCAACGATCTGCGGGGCCGGCTGCGGCTCGGCCTGCACCAGGACGTCGACGTCACCGAGGGGCCGGCACCGAGGCCGCTCGTCAGCCAGATCTTCTGCTCGGCGCTGCCGGTGGCCTACGCGAGGCTGCTAACCGAGGCTTGGGCGCCTTTCGCCCAGCTCGTGCTGGAGGCGGCTTACGAGGGCACGCTGCTGGCTGGGGTGCTGAACGCGGCGCGGGGGGCCTCGAAGCGTGTCCTTCTAACGCGGCTCGGCGGGGGTGACTTCGGAAATAACGACGCCTGGATCAATGCCGCCATGCTGCGGGCGCTTCGGTTGGCTGGCGACCGCGACCTCGACGTGGCGGTGGTGAGC
>NZ_LSIX01000103.1:0-1967 GCF_001556475.1 Methylobacterium sp. CCH5-D2
GCTCAAGGCCCTGCCCGAGGTGCAGGCTGCGCCCCGCCCCCTGGCGGCGAGCGCCTCCGCGCGCAGCTGGCGCAGCGCCTCGTCGGGGGTCGGCAGGTCGGCCGCGTAGGCGAGGCGCACCAGCGCCATCTCGGCCGCCGCCAGGGGGCGGGGCGCAGCCTGCACCTCGGGCAGGGCCTTGAGCAGGATCTGCCACGCCCGCGAGAGCGCGCGCACCGAGAGCCTCTCGGCGAAGGCCGCGCCGCGCGTGCGCTCGACCTCGCTCAGCGTCGGGTCGGCGGCGGCCGCCTCCGGCACCAGCTTCAGGCGGGTGACGAGGTGGGTGAAGCCGGCCAGATCCGAGAGCACCACCGCGGGGTCGGCGCCGGAATCGTACTGGCCGCGCAGCTCCGCGAAAGAAGCCGGCACGTCGCCGCGCATCGCCGCCTCGAACAGATCGACGATGCGGCCGCGGTCGGCCAGCCCCAGCATGTCGCGCACGCTCGCGGCCGAGACGGTGCCGGCCCCGTGGGCGATCGCCTGATCGAGCAGCGAGAGCGCGTCGCGCACCGAGCCCTCGGCCGCGCGCACCAGGGCGGCCAGCGCCTCGTCCTCGACCGCGACGCCCTCGGCGGCGCAGATCTTCCGGAGATGAGCGGAGAGCACGTCCGCCTCGACCCGGCGCAGATCGAAGCGCTGGCAGCGCGACAGGATCGTGACCGGGACCTTGCGGATCTCGGTCGTCGCGAAGACGAACTTGGCGTGGGGCGGCGGCTCCTCCAGGGTCTTCAGGAAGGCGTTGAAGGCCTTCTCCGAGAGCATGTGGACCTCGTCCACGATGTAGACCTTGTAGCGGGCGGAGACCGGCGCGTAGCGGATGCCGTCGATGATGCCGCGCACGTCGTCGATGCCGGTATGCGAGGCGGCATCCATCTCCAGCACGTCCATGTGCCGGGATTCCATGATGGCCTGGCAGTGCTGCCCAAGCTCCGGCATCGTCACGGTCGGCCCCGTGTCGGGCACGCCCGCGCGCAGGTAGTTCAGGCCGCGGGCCAGGATGCGGGCCGTGGTGGTCTTGCCGACGCCGCGCACGCCGGTGAGCATCCAGGCCTGCGGGATGCGGCCGGCCGCGAAGGCGTTGCCGAGCGTGCGCACCATGGCGCCCTGGCCGATCAAGTCGTCGAAGTTCTGGGGGCGGTACTTGCGGGCGAGCACCCGGTAGGGCGCGGCGGCCGCGGGGGCGGCCGGAAACCCGGGAAGCCCCGGCTCGTCGTCAGGGGTGCCCGTGCGCGCGTCCATGCGACCATCTGGGGAGGCGCCGGGCGACCGCTCCCGACCGCGCGGGTGGCAGCGGTCCGCGATGCGCGGCGCATCGGAGAAAGGGTGGGAGGCTGGACGAAGACCCGCTCGGGCTCGTTAGGGCTGCTTCCTTCCGGACCTGACCCGGTTGGCGAGTGATACGTCCCTCACCAACCCCCCGCCGCCTATATGGCCGGACGGCCCGCACGATGCAAGCCGGGCGCGCGGCGCGGCCGCGGTTGAGCCCGCGCGCGGGCGCGGCCATGCTGCACCGGGGACACGGTCGGGGAGGGGACGGCGATGCGGATGACGGGTGCCGCGCTGGCGGCAGGGCTGCTCACGACCGCGGCGCTGGGCGCCGGAGGCGGGGAAGGCTGGCAGGGCCGCTATCGCTGGGAGGCGGAGGGCGGCCGGACCGCGGGCGGCACCGGCATCGTCGTCACCTACGACCTCACGATCGGCCCGGCCGGCGCGCGGGGCGGCTGCGTGCTCACGGCCCAGGGCTTCCAGACCGACGAGCGCATCCTCTGCAAGGCGGAAGCCGGCGCCCGCAGCCTGACGGTCGCCTTCCACAGCTACGCGGACGGGCGGACGCTGAACCGCTTCGGCGTGGCGGTGCACAAGCCGGGCGAGCCGCTGTTCACGCTGACGCGCGAGGCGACGACCGGGGCGGGCGGGTTGACCACCCG
>NZ_LSIX01001040.1:0-2111 GCF_001556475.1 Methylobacterium sp. CCH5-D2
CCCCGGCACGCCCCTGCCCGCGCCCGCCCCGATCTTCCCGCGCTTCGAGAAGCCGGAAGCGCCCGCCGCCTGAGCCGCGGAAGTCATGGTTTCGAAAGGTCAAGACCTTTCGCGGGTGCAGGGCAGAGCCCTGCATTTGGTCTCCCCGTCCCGGCTCTGCCGGGTCGAGGAGACCAATCCCGGGGCTGCGCGCCCCGGACCCCGCCAAAGGGTCACGACCCTTTGGGATCCCAGGACTCTGAGTCACCGTTCACGATAGCGACCCATGCTGATCGACAGCCACTGCCATCTCGACTTCCCCGAATTCGCCGCCGACCTGCCCGGCGTGATCGCCCGCGCCGCGGCGGCGGGCGTCGGGCGGATGCTCACCATCTCGACCCGCGTCGCCAAGGCCGACACCTACCGGGCGATTGCCGAGGCGCACCGGCAAGTCTGGTTCACGGTCGGCACCCACCCGCACGGCGCGGCCGAGGAGCCCGACGTGGCGCCGGAGACCATCGCGGGGCTGGCCGCGCACCCCCGCTGCGTCGGCATCGGCGAGGCGGGGCTCGACTACCACTATGCCGACGCGGCGCCGGAGGCCGTGCAGGAGCGGGTGCTGCGCGCCCATATCGAGGCCGCCCGCCTCGCCGACCTGCCGCTCGTCATCCACGCCCGCGACGCCGACGACCACATGGAGCGGGTGCTCGCCGACGAGATGGCGCAAAGACCCTTCCGGGCGGTGCTGCACTGCTTCTCCTCCGGGGCGCGGCTGGCCGTGGCCGGGGTGGAACTCGGCCTGTTCGTATCGTTCTCCGGCATCGTCACCTTCCGGCGCTCGCACGAATTGCGCGATATCGCGAAGGCCGTCCCCCTCGACCGGATCCTCGTCGAGACCGACGCGCCCTTCCTCGCGCCCGAGCCGCACCGCGGTCGCACCAACGAGCCGGCCTACACGGCCGACACCGCCCGATCGCTTGCCGCGACCCTCGGCCTGGAGCCCGACGACTTCGCCCGCCGCACCACGGAAAACTTCTTCCACCTGTTCGCGAAGGCGCGCCGGACGGAGGCCGGGGCGTGACAGGCGCCGCCCCCCTCGGATACCACCTCCGAGGGAGGTCCGAATGGCGTCGCTGACCCTGCGTATCCTCGGCTGCGGCTCGTCCGGCGGCGTGCCGCGCGTCGGCTACGGCTGGGGCGCCTGCGATCCGGCCGACCCGCGCAACCGGCGCCGCCGCTGCTCGATCCTGGCCGAGCGCCGGGAGGCGGGGGGCACCACCCGGGTCTTGGTCGATACCTCGCCGGACCTGCGCGAGCAGCTCCTCGACGCCGAGGTCCGGCGGCTCGACGCGGTGCTGTTCACCCACGCGCACGCCGACCACACCCACGGCATCGACGACCTGCGCCCGCTGGTGATCCAGATGCGGGCGCGCATCCCGGTCTACGCCGACGCGATCACCCGGGCGCTGCTCACCGCGCGCTTCGGCTACTGCTTCGAGACGCCGCCCGGCAGCGCCTACCCGCCGATCCTCGACCTGCGCCCGCTCGACGAGCGCGTGCGCCCGCTCGACGAGCGGGCCGAGACGGCGATCGCGGGGGAGGGGGGACGGCTTGCCGCCGAGGCCCTGCCGGTGGAGCACGGCAACGAGGCGGCGCTCGGCTTCCGCTTCGGCCCGGCCGCCTACATGCCCGATGTCAGCCTGATCCCCGAGCCGGTCGAGGCGCGGCTGCGCGGGCTCGACCTGCTGATCATCGACGCCCTGCGGGAGACCCCGCACCCGACGCACTACTCGGTCACGGACGCCCTCGCGTTGATCGAGCGGGTGCGCCCGCGCCGGGCCGTGCTCACGAACCTGCACACGGATCTCGACTACCGGACGCTCGCGGCCCGCCTACCCGCCGGCGTGGTGCCGGCCCATGACGGCCTGAGCCTCGACGTCGATCTCTGATCGGGCGCGTTCGATTCGCCGAATCCGGCCCATGCCGGAGGACGCCTGTCACGCGGCCGTCGCGGATTTTTGCCAGCCTCCGCGATTTGGGTGTTGACGACGGCGGGGCGGACCCGTATATCCCTGTCCATCGGCGCCGGCCGCGAGAGCGACCCGGGCGCCGACGCTTCTTCCGACAGTTCA
>NZ_LSIX01001041.1:0-1128 GCF_001556475.1 Methylobacterium sp. CCH5-D2
AGGAAATCAGGTGGCTGGGGGACCTGGATTCGAACCAGGACTAGAGGAGTCAGAGTCCACCGTTCTACCGTTAAACTATCCCCCAATACGGCGCTCGCCAGTTCGGACGGCGGCGTCGAAGTTGATCCCGGCGTCGGCGCCGTAGGGGCCGTTCGCTCGAGTGCGGACCACTTAGGGGCAAAGCTGGCTCCGGTCAACCACCTCTGTCGGCCGGATCGAGGCCCCCGCGCCAAGCCGGTCTGAAATCCGCACCGACCGAGCCGACGTGCGTTCGGCCGTCGTTGAAGCGCGACCGTTCTCCGAAAAGCGGAGCGCCCGATCCATACTCATAGCTCGACGCGACGCAGGCGGAGCGGATCGACAGGTCTTCCGTGCCCCGGCCCGTACGGTCGAGCGGTACGGGCTTGGAATCTTCTCCACCTGAGTCGAAGGGCCCCTTCGGGATCCGTGCATCGCAACGCAGCGCGCTGCGTCATCGGTTCCCGTGGAAGACAGCAAGACAAAGACGGAGCATGAGCCCCGTCGTAATCTGCCAGCTCGCCCGACGGTTAGGACGGGTGCTAACGGGAGGCCCTAAGCGAGCGAAACGGCGGATCGGTCCAAGGTCGCGGAGGCGCCGGTTCCGCAGCGTCGGTCTGTGTCGTGGGTGAAGGGATCGAGCCGGTCGTGAGCGGCTCCTCCCAGGTGAGCTGGACCACGGCAGCCGGAACGGGGAGATTATGCAGATAGCCGCGAGTCGCAGCGGTCAAGCCGATGCCGACCAGCACCACGGCCGCAGCATCCACGAGGAGTTGACGAAGGCTCGGCATGGGCGTGTCCTAGCTGAGCGGACCGGCGTACGGTGGTATGCTTAACGATGTGTTCCGGTTCGCAACTGGCACGCCCTCCCTGCTTTCATGAATAAGACAATGGGCCCATTGGTGGCCGCGCCCTGCATGCGCCGGTCCGGGTCGGATCACGACCACCTCACTGCCGCCGATGCGGCTCCCGTCTTCATGCAAAAACGTATGCGCACCACAGCTGGCTCGCACGCCGATCACCGCGCTGTCATTGATTTTTCGCGTACTCGTCGCATCGGGTGTTGACGGGGCGGCTGGGCTTGCGTAGACAGCGCTCATCGGCGCCGGC
>NZ_LSIX01001042.1:0-376 GCF_001556475.1 Methylobacterium sp. CCH5-D2
GCGATCAGGCGAGTGCCGAAGCCCCGCCGCGACGGGACGGAAGTCGGCGGACCGCCACTCTCCGCCCAGTCGAGGTGAAGGCGCCGCGCGCCGTCGTTGGTCCGCTCGACGCGCCAGCGGACGCGGATCTCGCCGCCCGGCATGCTCAGGGCGCCGTACTTGGCAGCGTTGGTGGCGAGTTCGTGCAGAGTCATGCCGAGCGAGAGCACGTGGCGCGGCGACAATGCCACGTCGGGACCTTCGAAGACGATGCGGCAGGAACCGCCGCGGTAGGGGCCGAGCTCGGCCTCCACCACCTCGCGCAGCGGCGCGCCGCTCCAATCGTCCCGGGTGAGGAGGTCGTGGGTCTTCGACAGGGCCAGGATGCGCGCCTCCA
>NZ_LSIX01001043.1:0-3215 GCF_001556475.1 Methylobacterium sp. CCH5-D2
GGCGCGGACGGCATCACCGCGCACCTCCGCGAGGACCGCCGTCACATCCGCGACGCCGACATGCGGGCGCTGAGGGCCCAGCTCACCGTGCCGCTCAACTTCGAGATGGCGGCAACCGACGAGATGGTGGGGCTCGCCGTGGAGCTTCGGCCCCACGCCGCCTGCCTCGTGCCCGAGAAGCGCGAGGAGCGCACCACCGAGGGGGGCCTCGACATCGTCGGCGGGCGCGAACACTTGGCGCCCCGCATCCGCCGACTGGCGGAAGCCGGCATCCGGGTCTCGCTCTTCGTCGAGCCGGAGCCGGCGGTGATGGAGGCGGCCTTCGCCCTCGGCGCGCCCGTGGTGGAACTCCATACCGGCAGCTACTGCGAGGCGGCTGTGGCGGGCGACGCGGCGCGGGTCGCGCACGAACTCGCACGCATCACGCGCGCGGCGGCGCACGGGGCGGGGCTCGGCCTGGAGATCCATGCCGGCCACGGCCTGACGCTCGCGAGCGTCGGCCCGGTGGCGGCACTTCCCCAGATCCGCGAGCTCAATATCGGCCACGCGCTGATCGCCGAGGCGATCTTCGTCGGCTTGCCCCGGGCCGTGCGGGACATGCGGGCCGCGATGGACAGGGCCCGCGAGGAAAGGGCCCGTGAGGACGGCGCGCGCGCATGATCATCGGCATCGGCTCCGACCTCTGCGACATCCGCCGCATCGAGCGCTCGCTGGAGCGCTTCGGCGAGCGCTTCACCCACCGGATCTTCACGGAGGGCGAGCGGGCCAAATGCGACCGGCGCGCTGCCCGCGCGCCCTCCTACGCGCGCCGCTTCGCCGCCAAGGAGGCCTGCGCCAAGGCGCTCGGCACCGGCCTCAGCCACGGCGTGTTCTGGCGCGACATGGAGGTGGTGAACCTGGCCACCGGCGCGCCGACGCTGCGCCTCACTGGGGGCGCCGAGGCGCGGCTCCGCGCCATGATGCCGGCCGGCCACGAGGCCCGGATCCACGTCACGCTCACGGACGACCCCCCGCTCGCGCAAGCCTTCGTGATCGTCGAGGCGGTGCCCTCCGGCACATCCTGAGCGTCTTCCGGGCACCTTGGCGCGGGGGCCCGCGTTGCGGGGCGGCGGCGCTTGGTCTAGACCGCCGCATTCTGCGGACACGATCGCGGCTTAATCCCGAGGGCATCAGGCTCCGGCAGGGCTGGCCCGAACCGGCCGCACGCGGCCGGGCGTCCCATCGGGAATGGCCCGCGACGGGATCGAGCTTATGGAACACGCGCGCGTGGATCACGACCGAGAGCACCAGGCCGGCGGCGGCGACACCGGCCTCTGGGCCAGCACCCGCGAGACCCTGAAGGTCGGCATCCAGGCGCTGCTGATCGCGCTCGTCGTGCGCACGCTTCTGTTCCAGCCGTTCAACATCCCCTCGTCGTCGCTGGTTCCGACGCTGCTGGTGGGCGACTATCTCTTCGTCTCGAAGTACTCCTACGGCTACTCGAAGTACTCCCTGCCGCTCAGCGAGTACATTCCCGGCAAGGCGAACGGCCGGATCTGGGGCGCCGAGCCCAAGCGCGGCGACATCGCTGTGTTCAAGCTGCCGAAGGACAACGCGACCGACTACATCAAGCGCGTCATCGGCCTGCCCGGCGACAAGATCCAGGTGATCGAGGGCGTGCTCAACATCAACGGCAAGCCTGTCAAGCGCGAGCGCATCGCCGACTACGAGACGCTGGACGCCTACGGGCAGGTCACCAAGGTGCCCCAGTACAACGAGACCCTGCCCGGCGGCGTCACCCACCGGGTGATCGAGATCAACGGCGACAACGGCTTCTGGGACAAGACCGAGGTCTACACGGTGCCGGCGGGCCACTACTTCATGATGGGCGACAACCGCGACAACTCGACCGATTCGCGCGACCTCGCCAACGTCGGCTACGTGCCGTTCGAGAACTTCGTCGGCCGCGCCGAGATGATCTTCTTCTCGATCGACGAGGGCACGCCCGCCTGGCAGATCTGGAACTGGCCGACCAAGACGCGCTGGAACCGTCTGTTCAGCACCATCAACTGACGGACCGCCCGTGACCGACGACGCCGCGCGTCCCTCCGCCGCCGCGCGGCGCGGGCGCCGCCCGAAGCCCCCGCTGGGCCTGCTGGAGGCCCGCATCGGCCACAGCTTCGCCGACCGCGCCCTGCTGGAGCGGGCGCTGACCCACGTCAGCAAGGCGGGCGGGCGCGGAGGCAGCTACCAGCGCCTCGAATTCCTCGGCGACCGGGTGCTCGGGCTGGCGGTGGCCGACCTCCTCTACGCCGCGCTGCCCGACGCCGACGAGGGCGAGCTGTCGCGCCGCCTCGCCGGCCTCGTGCGCCGGGAGACCTGCGCGGCGGTGTCGAACGCCTGGGAGGTCGGGCCGCACCTCGCCCTCGGCCAGGGCGAGGTCAGCGGCGGCGCGCGGCGCAACCAGACGATCCTCGCCGACGTCTGCGAGGCGATCCTGGGCGCCGTCTATCTCGACGCGGGCTACCCGAAGGCGCGCGAGATCGTGGAGGCGGCCTTCCGGCCGGCCGAGCTGACCGGTGCTCCGCGCGGGCGCGACGCGAAGTCCGCCCTGCAGGAATGGGCGATGGCCCGCTCCCTGCCGCTGCCGACCTACGCGGTGGTCGAGCGCTCGGGGCCGGACCACGCGCCCCGCTACCACATCGCCGTGCAGGTCGAGGGGCTGGAGCCGGGCATCGGCCTCGGTCCCTCCAAGCGGGTCGCCGAACAGGAGGCCGCCCGCGCGTTGATGGAACGGGAGGGCATCGCGGACGCCGCTCCGACGGAACCGAACGATGGCTGACGAGACACCCGACACCGAGATCCAGGACACCGGGATCCAGGCGGCGAGCCCCTTGCCGACCCCCTTGCCGGGCACGCCGGAGGGCGCGCGCGCGGGCTTCGTCGCGCTGATCGGCGTGCCGAACGCCGGCAAGTCGACGCTGCTCAACAGCCTCGTCGGCACCAAGGTCTCGATCGTCTCGCGCAAGGTGCAGACGACGCGGGCGCTGGTGCGCGGCATCGTGATCGAGGGCACGGCGCAGATCGTGCTGGTCGACACACCCGGCATCTTCGCGCCGAAGCGCCGGCTCGACCGCGCCATGGTGCACTCCGCCTGGAGCGGGGCGGCGGACGCCGACGCGGTCTGCCTGCTGGTCGATGCCCGCAAGGGGGTCGAGGAGGAGGTCGAGGCGGTG
>NZ_LSIX01001044.1:0-4751 GCF_001556475.1 Methylobacterium sp. CCH5-D2
CGTCGAGGTAGTCGCGCCCGTCCTCACCGCGGAGTCCGTCGGCCGCGTCGCCGCCGATGAGCACGTCGGCGCCCCTGCCGCCATCGAGGTGGTCCATGCCACCATCGCCGACCAGGACGTCGCGACCGTTGCCCCCGAGCAGGTCGTCGTTCTCGCCGCGGCCCGCCAGGTAGTCGGCGGCGCCCCGGCCGAAGGCGGTGTCCATCGCGCCCGTCCCGGGATAGGCGTCGAGGCCGGACCCGCCGATGTACAGCCTGTGGTCGCCGAAGCTCAGCTGGCTGGCAGGTTCGTCGTGGGAGCTCTGATGCTGCCGATTGTGCGTCATCTGCCGGGTCCTTGCGCTGTTCGAGGGAGCTTGCGTGCAACCCGCCGGCGTGTGGTACTAACCGGACATACCCCTGCAGGGTACACCTCGCTAGAACTCCGGCATTTGCCGCATTGTTTCCCGCTTTTCCTCCATCTGGGGCCGTTTGACGCGACCGGGTGCGCAGGGTCGGCGACGGAACCTTCGAGGCTCGGGCCGGGACGACTGCGTCGCATCGGATACCGTGGGAGGGTTTGTTGCGCCGGTCCGGGACGCTTCCGATGTGGATCGTGCCGCGTCCTGCGGGTCCGCGACGGCGGGCGAACTTGTCGTCGGCGCTCGGCCGGCGACGTTCGCAGGCCTCGCTCAGCGAGAGGAGCGGCGCGGCCTCGGGACCCCGCCTACGGCCGGAGGCGCGCGGTCACGGGACGCGCGATGGCCAGCACGCCCTTCAGGCCGCTGCCGAAGCGCGCGATGCTCGCGCGGTGGTCGCGGAGCTCGCTGTAGGGAAGGTAGCGCAAGTCCAGCTCGCCCACCCGGGAGAAGGCCGGACGGGCGAATTGCGCCCTGACGTCGCCCTCGCGACTGTCCGGGGCCACGAGGAAGAAGTTGCGGCCGGTTCCACCCTCGATGCCCAGCGCGAGGTCGAGCATGCGCACGATGCCGGAGTAGATGCTCGTCGTGTGCTCGACCTCGAAGGCCGCCGCGACGTCGCCGCTCGCCCCGTCGAGCCAGATCACGTCGATCAGGCGGACCGTTTCGGCCGAGCCGTTCGCGGTCAGCCGTGCAGGCAGGCGCTCCAGGCATCCGTCCGATAGCCGGCCGCCGGCGTAGGACCGGCTCGCGTCGTTCGCGGCTATCCAGACGCCGAAGCCGAGCGCGAGGCCGAGATCCCGCAGCCAGCCCTGGATCTCGGTGTGTGTGTGGTCGGCGTCCCGGGCGGCCTCGACGGCCTTCGAGGCGCCGGCGGCCTCCGCCCGGACGCGGCCGAGGTCCTCGCGCCAGCGCTCCAGCGCCCCCGCCGTGTCGCGTTCCGGCAGCGGGTAACGGCCGGAGCCGACGTCGAACAGGAAGCCGGCGGCCGCGCCGAGGTCGTTCGAGAGAAGCGACCGGTGGGCGTCGTTGAGGGCGAGGATGCCCCGGCGCATGGCGAGGTATTCGTCCCACCTGCCGAGCTTCACGTTGGCGCCGGCGAGGGCGTTGTACCCCTTCACGATGGCGGTGTTGAACGGTGGCATCCAGGTCGGGTGCAGGAAGTAGAGCAGGTTCGCGGCCGCGGGGCCCAGGCCCTTGATGCGCGCCCGGTCGAGTGCCTGGACCGCCGACAGGACATGCGCCTCGGCGTTGCAACACAGGCACGTGTCGAGGAACCGGCCGAAGGCGAGCTGGTTGTCGCGGTTCTCGTAGATATCCGGGATGCGCAGCTTCGGCTTCCAGAGGAAGGCGTGGTCGGCGCCCTTGAAGACCTGGCGTTGCTCCGCGATGGAGTGGACAACCGTCTCCAGCGAGGAGCCTCGGTACGCATTGCCGAAGGCGCCGGTCCGGATCTCCTCGACGACGGCCTGGATGCCGCGCCGGATCGAGCGGAAGTTCTTGATACGCTCCTCCCACAGGAACCACGTCCTGTAGGAAGCGCCGGCATCCTCGCGCCAGTGCCGGAGGAGCTTGCCGACCCAGGCTTCGTCCACGTCCGTCCCCCCTCCTAGACCCGAGCCAGGCTTCCGCCGCGGAGCATGCCCCGGCCCGGTATCCGACGCCACTAGGTCAACTCCGAGTCGTTCCGGCGCCGCCGAGATCGCGGCGGCGGTGTCGCAACGGCGCAACGGCCTGGCCGTCGTTCGGACCACGGCGGCCGGTCAGCCGGACCGGGCTGCGGGCCTTGCGCGTGCACCGGCCACGGCCCCGGTGCCGGGTCGCCGTGCGCAGGCGCTGCCAGGAAGCCTTGATCGTCATCAGGGCGACGATCTCCGGTCCCGCGGTATCGCCATCGTTGTGAGGTCCCGGGAGGTCCCGGCGAGGCACGTGCGCAGGCGCGCGGCTCGCCCGGGGAGCCCGGCACCGCCCGCAGCCAACTCGCGCGTGGCGAAGTGGCGAGTCGGTTTGAATTGACCCGGGCGTCTCGACGGAGGAGGCCTGGTCTCGCCGCAGGACAGGACCACACGTGCAGCAGTGCCAACGCTCGCCCCGCGGCTTTCGCTCCACCCTCGTGCAGGCCGAGCAGCCCGCCGTCGTGTCCCGGCGGCCGGGCATGACGAGGATCGCGCCAATCCTATCCGCTGCCGCCGCTAGCAGGTCGATGAGCAGGGCTAAACGGGTGGCGCGCAGGTGTTGCGCCGAATGGCCCTCGCTCGGCGCTCCTCGCGGCGCATCCCGCGCAGGGCGGGCACCGGCAGTCCCGCCTCGCGGCGGGCGCGGCGCTCGGCCGGGCCGTCCAGCCGCAGCAGCGGCGGCACCATGCGCGTGGGGTCGGTGGCGACCAGCACAGGCACGTCGCGCATGAGCAGGGCCGCGTTTTGCCGGGCGCGGGTGAGCAAGCGGTTGGCACCGCGCTCCGCCAGCCTGAGCACCGTCGCCCGCTCGCGTTCGTCAGCCCACGAGGTCTCGCGGGCAGCCATCCTGCGGGCCCTGCGCGCCCGGTTGCGCTCCGTGGTCACCGTGCACGCGTGTTCGGCCTTGGCTGGCCGATGGGCATGATCGGTGCCGACGCGGAGCAGCCAGAAGTTGTCTGTCGTGACCGACCAGTCGTCGGTGCCGCGGAAGCGCAGCTTCGGCAGCGGCCTGCCCGCCTCCCTGGTCATGACGCGGTCCCGCACGCACTGGACCCTGGCGCGGCAGCCCTCGGCGACGGCATTGTTGAGCATGGAGTACGGGAAGGAGCGCAGGACCGGGAGGCGCTCGCACGGCCGGGTCAGCTCCGGCTCGGGCCGACGGCAGTTGGTACGTGCAGGAACCTGGGCGACGTCTCAGGCGCCGGGGTAGGGCCCTTTCCATCCGCCTAACCTCACGGAGAGGCAGTGGGCAAAGGCGTGGGCGAAGGGGACGCGCGCCTCGATGGCGGCATTGCAGGGCAGACGGCAGAGTTGGGCGGCGTGGCCGAGCCCGCCGACCAGAACTGGTCGGCGAAGACGGTGCCGGACACGGTGCGTCCCCTTCGCCTTCCGCAGCGGCTGAGTGTTCCCCATTCTTCCCGGATGGGCGCGGGCGTCTTCACGGTCAAACCTGATCGCGGCAGGACGCTGGCTTCCGGCGACGAGGGGGAACGAATTTAAGATGACCCACCACCCGTGGCGAGCCGGGCTTGGCGACCGCCTGGCTGGAAGGCTGATGGGCCGTCGCAGGGTAACGGTCCCGGTGCGGAACGACATCGCATCCCACTGTCCGGCCTTCGCACCGGGACCGCGGCGTCATGCCGCCGGTGAAGGGGTATAGCCGGCGGACGCAACCGCCCGTGCCACGGCGGCCGCGTCTTCCGTCCCGCCGACGGTGAGTGTCTTGCTTCCTAGGTCGACGGTCACTCGCGTGCCGGGCAGGTCTCGCACGATGGCGGCCGTCACCGCTCGCACGCAGTGGCCGCACGTCATGTCCTCGACCCGAAGAACCACCGTGTCGGGTTGGGGCCGGCGTGCCGGGAACGGCGTGGCGACGGAGTTGTTCGTGCAGCAACACATTCAGGGTCTCCTTCTTGAGGACCCCGCCCAAATGGGGCTTCCCATCGTTGGAAGGTCAAGGGCCGCCCGGAGCGTTCGCAGCCGATGCGCCGACCTCAGTCAGCCGGCGAGCGCGGCGGCCGCTCAAGCGGGCGGTGCGAGGCGTCGACCCTTCCTCGGGTTGCGCCACCATCGAGCACGGATCCGGCGCGGGTACCGAGGCGCACCGCACTGGCCGGATTGGCGTGCCCGCCCCGGTCGCGCGTCGCCCCGGACGACCGCTCCCCGCGGGCCTGCCCCGCTTCGGGAACCCCGTTGCGCGGCGGCGATCCTGACGAGGCAGGCCCGGCAGGGGGCGGAATGCCCCGTTCAGCGACTGCCGCCGCCGCTGCCCTGCGGGACGGCGCGCGCCGGCTGGCCGGCGTTGCCAGCCGCTGCCGAGTCGGTCTGGAGGGTGGATGCCCCGGTCGGACCGGGGGCGACCACCACGTTCCGGTCGTTGCCGGTCGTGCCCGGCGTGCGCGTGACCACGGGCTCGGCGGATCCCGGCACGCCGGGCCTGGCGGGCACCTGCGCGGAGGCGGCGCCGGGAAGCGCCGCGGCGAGCAGGCCGGCGAGCGCGAGGGACAGCTGACGCATCGATGTTCTCCGTCTCGCGACGATGCTGTGGTGGGAGAGCCCCTCGGGCTCAGGCGGCCATCTTGCGGCAGCTCTCGGCACAGCGGCGGCACTGCTCGACGCAAGCCTGCATGTCGCCGACCTGCTCGCAGCTGCGGGCGCAGTCCTCGCAGACGTCGGCG
>NZ_LSIX01001045.1:0-213 GCF_001556475.1 Methylobacterium sp. CCH5-D2
CGGAGGCCGAGCCGCCCGCCGAGGCACCGGACCTGCCCGGGCGGCGGGCCGTCGCGTGAGGCGGCTCCTCATCGCCACCGACGCGTGGCATCCGCAGGTGAACGGCGTGGTGCGCTCGCTCCAGCACATGGTCGCGGCGGGGCCGGGCCTCGGCTTCGACACGGTGCTGCTGACCCACCGGGATTTCCGCTCGCTGCCCCTGCCGGGCTATCC
>NZ_LSIX01001046.1:0-5773 GCF_001556475.1 Methylobacterium sp. CCH5-D2
GGATCGCTCCCGCCGACGACGCGCAGCTGACGGCGGCGCTGGCCGCGCTTGGCTTCGCCTGGGCGGAGGGCAGGGGGCAGCCCTTCATGTCGCGCGAGCCGGTCGGTCCGGCCGCGGCCTACCGGGCGGGGTGACGCCGAGTCACCCGGCCAACGGCCGGAGCGCGCCGGCACGCCCGGCCCGGGCTCGCCGCCCGCGGGCGCGCCCGGCCAGGTCTGCGCGGCCGGTCCGGACGGGAAGCCACCCGGCCGGAAGCAGGGTCGGTCAGGCAGGACCCCGTTAACCAGGCGCCTTGCGGCCGGGTCTCACCCGGTTGCCACGGGGTCCGCGACCGGGTAGGATTTCAAAATCGGCCTGGGCGCGACCGCCCGCGGGCCTTGTGGGGGATGGTCGTGCTCACCGAACTGCAACAGGCGCGGGAGAGGCTGCGCGAGCAGGCCCGGCAGGCCGAGGCGGAGATGCACGAAGCCGTGCGGTCGGCGATGCTGGCCGGTGCCGCGAAGCTTCGCGAGATCGCCACCGAACTGGCCGGCATCGACCACCTGATCGGCACGTTGGAGCGCTCCGGCCTCGCGCCGGCCGTGGCCCTCCCGCGGGCGGCCGCGGATGCGGATCGGCCGGGGGCGGAGCCCCTGCAACTGCCCGCGGTCACCGGCCCGGTCGCGAAGGTGATCGTCACGGCGTTGGCGAAGGCGGGCCCCCGGGGGATGTCCGGCGCCGAGGTGAACGAGGTCGTCCGGAAAGCCGGCTACCAGCTCGACGCCTCGGAGAAGTCCAAGACCAAGCTTAAGCGCGATGGGAAAATAATCCACGACCGGAAGGCGAAGATGTGGTACGCGCTCGGCCAGTTCCGGGCGCAGCCGTCTCAGGGCGAAACCGAGTAAAGTCCCGTCCCGGGACTTCGAGGGAGAGTAACAATGCCCGGCCAGATCAGACCGGTTCGCGTCCGCCGTGGGCGGTCGCGCGACCCTCCGCGACCGGCTCCGGTCGCGCCCCATGAGTCATGACAAAGGCGCACGGCCCGAGGGCCGCACGCCTTGAGATCACCTGCGTCTAACCACCAAGCCACCGCAGGTGTATCGCTCGACCGCGCCGGGAAGGGGAGTGGAATCCCCGGCCCAAGCGACGTCCGAGCCTTTTCGACCGCGACCGTGAAACTACCGCACCGACCGGATGAGGCACACGCCGAGGCCCGACACGTATGCCAGCTCCCGCGCGTGAAAGCAAGGGCCTGCGCGTGTCGCCTCCTTGGGGTGTCCCGGCCGCCTGATGCCGCCGAGCCGGGGCCGTCCGACGGACGCCCTCGACCGGGCCACCGACCTCGCGACCCCAGGAGAACGCCCTTGACCGATCAGTACGGCGGCGAGCCGCCCGCCGGCGACCGCTTCGTCGATCCCGCCTTCGACGCGTGGGACGACGACCTCGGCCTCCTTCTCGGCCACCCCACCGGCAAGTTCACGCCCGAGGCCTGGGACGACCAGGCGCCCGAGGACTAGCCCGCACGACCGGCCCCGGCCCGAGTGCCGGGGCCGCCTCGCCCAGCTTCCATCAACGCCCGCCACGGGCTTTCAGAGGACCGCCGCGGTCATGACGCAGCTCGAACTTTTTCCCGTCCAGAGCGACTCCCTCGCCCCGGCGGATCCGCCGGCCCTCTCGGAGCTGACGGAGGCGCAGCGCGCCCGCGCCGGACGGCGCCTGGCCTATGTGCAGGCCCTGGAAGGCCTGCCGGCCGGCGCGTGCGGCGCCGATGCCGTGCCGGCCGCCTTCGCGGCGGTCGGCCGTGAGGTGGACGACGTCAAGTGGCCGTCGCTGCGGCAGGTCAGGCGGTGGCAGCGGCTGCTCCGCACGAGCGGCGGGCAGGTGGCCGCGCTCGCCGACCGGCGGCGGTCCGTGCCGGCCCGGCCCCGCTGGGCCGCCTGGATCGGGTCCGTGGCCGACGAGGCCGCCGCCCAGGCCCGCCTGCGGCCGGCGCCCTCGCTCTCCCTGTTGACGCAGGCGGCGCTGCAGCGGTGCCGGGAAGAGGCCCTGGCCCGCGGGTGCGCGCCCGACCAGGTGCCGGCGCCCGGCACCCTTCGCCGGATGATCCGCGCCCGCATGCGGCCGCCGGCGCGCGGATCCGCGGCGCCCGCCCGGCAGGTCTTCCGGTTCCTGCACATGTCGAGCGGGCACCCCTTGGGCGAGGTGGTCGTCGGCGAGGAGACCCTCGACATCGCGCTGCCGGAACTCGACACGGATCGCGTCCACCTGCTGACCGCGCGGGACGCCTACAGCGGCGTGACGGTCGCGGCGAGGCTCTCCACGACGGAGCCCGACGGCGACGCCGTCCTCGGGCTCTTCGGTGCCCGGCCGGCCGCAGCCACGCCGGAGCCGCTCGGCGTCGCCCGCCTCTGCCTCGGTCTCCCGGACGCCCTCCTGCTCGACCACGCCCCCCGGTTCCGCAGCGAATCGGTCCTGCGGTCCGCGGCGGCGCTCGGGATCGAGCTGCGCTTCGGCCCGGCGGCCTCCGCGGGCGGGGCCGCGCCGGCGGCGGGCCTGGGGCAATGGCTCGCCGCGACCGGGGCCGCGGTGGCGACGGCCGACGGCCTGATGGCCGCGGTGCAGGATTGGCTCAGCCAGCACGACCTCGGCCGCTCGCGCCGGGACGGGCGGACCCCGCTGGACCGCTGGCAGGAGGGGGTGACGCGGTATCCAATCCGCCTGGGGGCGGCGGCCGCGCCCGCGCGGATGCCCGGCGCCGGGGCAGGGGCCTGATGTCCCGGACCCTGCGAAGCCGGCATGTCGGCAAGCCGAATCCGTCCCGCCGGATCGTCACCGGACGGCGGGACTGCATCACGGGCGAGATCCCCTCCGGCAAGCCGGGCATGGGCCACCGCATGGTGGCCTACGAGGGCCTCCTCGCGCGGGATTTCATCCTCCTCCTGGAGCAGGACGACGCCGTCCTGCGCTACCAGGAGGAGCCCGTCCCGTTCCGGTGGCACGACGGCGTCCGGTGGCACACCTACACGCCGGACTTCGCCGTCGAGATCGACGACGGGCGGCGCCTCTGCGTCGAGGTCAAGCCGCTGAAGCGGGTGATCAGGCTCGGCTGGGACGAGATCCGGCCCCGCTTGGCGGCGGGCGCCATCGCGGCCGGCTACCACGGCTTCGAGCTCTGGACCGAGGTCGAGATCGACGCGCTCCGGGTCGCGAACGCGGCGCTCGTCGCGAGCGAGCGAAGCTTCGTCGTCGACGAGGCGGAGCAGCACACCATCCGCGTCGTCCTGGACCGCTTCGGCGGCGAGGCCCGCGTCCGGGAGCTCCGAGCGGCCTCGGGCCTCGGGACCCGCGCCTTCCGGGCCGTCGTCGCCCTGGTCGCGCGCGGGGAAGCCGAGCTCACCGAACCCGGCCGACCGTTCGACGACCACGCCCTTGTCCGCCGTTCCCCGAGCCGGAGGTAGCCCCATGACAGGAGATCGGTCTCAGATCCGCACGCACCGCGGCGCGGTCGCGCTCGTCGACGGGATCCCCCACGCCATCGCGCGCGCCGCGGCCGGCGTCCTCTTGCGCCGGCTCGGGCCCGATCCCGTCACGCTTTTCCTGAGCGAGGCCGCGATGCTGGACCTTTGCCGCAGCGGGCGGCTGCGCGTGTCCGAGCCCGGGAGGGGGCGGCGTTGAACATGGGCGCTTGCCAGATCCGCCTGCAGGAGGGCGCCCTCGTCATCGTCGAGGGCGTCTACCACAAGGTGCTCTCGCGCGACGCGAGCGGCGTCACCCTGCGCACGCTCGGGGCGAGGCCGGTCTCGGTCACGAAGAGCCATGCCGAGCTGGCCGACCTCTACTTCGGCGAGCCGAGGCGCCTTCAACTGGTGGAGGACACGACCGCGGGCCTGCCCCAAGGCGTCCAGGACAACCTCCTCCGCACCATCGACACGTTCGATGTCCGCCAGCAGGACGCGGCGCTGATGCGCCTCGACTACATGCAGGCCTGCGACCGGTGCTTCGCCGAGCGGACCCACAAGAAGGTCCTGAAGGGCTACGCCGAGATCGCGAAGCTCGTCGCGGCGGAGCGTCGGCAACGGGTCATCGAGAACGAGGGCTCCCATCCCGACGACGTGCCGCTCGAACGGGTGAGCGGGTCCTCGCTGAAGGGTTGGTACGGGCGCTGGCGCAAGGGGGGCAGGGCCCTCGCGGCGCTGATCCCGTTGCACGACCAGAAGGGGCGGGCGGGTTTCCGCCTCGACCCGGAAGTCGAGGTGATCCTCGCCGAGCGGGTGCGCGAGGACTGGCTCATCCGGAACGGCCCCCCCCTCAGCCACGTCATCCTGTTCATCCAGGGCCGGGTCGAGCGCGAGAACAAGACGCGCGCCGTGCCCCTCGATGTGCCCGACGCCATGACCATCCGGCGCTGGGTGAAGGCGAACGTCAGTCGGTTCGACGAGATCTATCACCGCCAGGGCCCCGCGGAGGCGGAGCAGGCCTTCCGGCACGTCAAGAAGGCTCCTCAGGCGACGCGGCCGCTCGAAATCGTCGAGATCGACCACACGCCGCTCGACGTGCTGGTTCTGGAAGGCGACGGCACCCCGGCGCGGAACCGGCGTCGGAAGGACAAGCGCACCAAGCGCGTCTGGCTCACGGTCGCCATCTGTGCGGCCACCCGGATGATCGTCGGGTTCCATCTCAGCGAAGAGCGCCCCTCCTGGACCTCGGTGATGCATTGCCTGCGCATGGCGGTGCTGCCGAAGGACCTGACCCGCGTCCGCGTCGAGACGTCCTGGCCCGTGTTCGGCGTGCCGGAGGTGGTCAAGCTCGACAACGGACGGGAATTCCACTCCCGCTCGATGAAGGCGGCCGCCGGGCAGCTGCGGTTCGAGCTTCGCTACATGCCCCGGCGCAAGCCCCACCTGAAGGGCAAGGTCGAGCGGGCCCTCGGCACGATCGCGCGCGACTTCTGCGCCTACCTGCCGGGCCGGACCTTCCGGGACGTGCGCGAGCGGGGCGACTACGACAGCGTCGGGCAAGCCGCCCTGACCCTCGCCCAGCTCATCGAATTCTTCACGATCTGGGTCGTCGACATCTATCACAACCGCAAGCATGGCGGGCTGCTGGGACGCACGCCCCTGCAGCGCTGGCAGGACCTGATCGGCTACGGCACGCGCCTGCCGCCGTCGGCCGACGACCTCGACCCGCTCATCGCGCTCGTGGTCCCGAGGACCATCCAGCGGCACGGGATCACCTTCCTCGGGCTCACCTTCCAGTCGGACGAGCTGAAGGGCGTCCGCCGCAGGAAAGGCTTCCACTTCGGCGAGGAGTTCCTCGTCAAGGTCGATGCGTCCGATCTCGGCCACCTCCTCGTCCTGGTGGACGAGGAGGCCGGGTGGATCAGGGTTCCCTGCGACGACGCCTTGGCGGACGGCACCTCCCTTGCCGAGTGGCGCGACGTGGTCCGGACGGCGCGTCGCATGACGCTGGAGGGCCAGCGCGTCGCACGCGCGACCCTCGTCCGCGCGATGGAGCTGCTTCGCGCCGAATGCCGCAAGGCCGGCGTCAAGCCGCAGCGGTTGGCCAGCACCGACGTCGACTGGTTCCGCGAGCACGCGGACGACCCGATGTTCGAGGTGGCCTGGGACGTCGCTGACGAGAACGCCCACGAGGCCGAGCGGCTGCGGACCCGGCGCCCGAGGAAGGCCGCGCCGTCGGCCGCGGCCGACGGCCAGGCGGCGCCTGCGCCCCGCATCGGGCAGGGGGGCCGCAAGACCGGCGGGCGCCCGGTCCGCGCGGCGCAGGACGACTCGGT
>NZ_LSIX01001047.1:0-2080 GCF_001556475.1 Methylobacterium sp. CCH5-D2
TTGAAGGTGTCGATCTCAGCCGATTCGTAGCTGGTGACTTCCATGCCGACGCAGATTTCTTGGACGACGGGGGCGGACCAAGCCATGGCGTTTCTCCTCTGTTGATGGAGGAAACATAGGTGATCTGTTGGGCGCAATACAAGCGGGCCCTCCACTTATATTTCTCATAGGCGGCCTGCTGCGCGCCTCAGCCAGCGTCCCCGCCCGGCCCGTCCGGCAAGGGCTGCCGGGACCCGGCGCAGGCGTCCGCGACAGCCCCCGCGCCGTCGAGGATGGCGCGCAGGGCGGCGACGTGCACGAGGTAGGCGAAGCCGGTGACGGTTCCGGCATACACGCCCCGAGCGTTCGGATGCCTGGATCGTCAAGGCGCATCGATCCCGTCCCTGCTTCGCTGTGACGGCTGGACGGCGGGGGCACGAGAGGCCGCGGCCTTGACGGTTTCCGCGCCGAGGCGCATCGGAGCCGCGCCGGCTCAGGCCGACGACTCACCCGATATCAGCGATGCCCAGCGACGGACCCGACCGACCGCCTTCGCCGAGACCCGTGATGCGCCCGCCCGCCTGAGACCCTCACGCGGGCCCTCCGCGCGCCCGGGCTCGGCCGGACGCGCGGGAGCCGTCGCCTCGAAGGCGAGGCGAGGCCGATGAACGAGATCGTCACCCCCCTCCGGGTCGAGCCCTCCGTGCTGGCGGCCCGGCTCTCCGATGAGCGCGCGCCGGACATCGTGGAGGCGCTGAACGCCGAGGCGCCCGAGGTCGCCGCCGCGATCCTGCTCGGCCTGTCGTTCGAGCGGGCGGTCGAGGTGCTGGATCAGCCCGAGCTCGCCTGCGCGGCCGACATCATCGAGATCCTGCCCCGCGACCGCGTCGCCGCCTACCTCACGGGCATGTCGGCCGACCGGGTGACGGACGTGTTCCGGGAGATCGAGGAGCCCGGCCGCTCGGACCTGCGCGCTCGCCTCGACGCCGAGACCCGCGGTGCGGTCGACCGGCTCAGCGCCTACGGCGAGGAGACGGTCGGCTCGCTGATGACGACCGAGTTCGTCACCGTGCCGGCGACCTGGACGGTCGCGCGGACGCTCGACCACATCCGGCAGGTCGAGCGCACCCGCGAGACCATCTACGCGATCTTCGTGCTCGACCCGCGCACCGGCACGCTGACGAAGGCGGTGCCGCTGCGCCGCCTCATCGCGGGCGAGCCGGGGGACAGCGTGCTCGCGGTCGCCCCCGAGCGGCGCCCGCTCAGCGTGACGCCGACCGCGAGCCGCGAGGAGGCCGCCCGCCTGATCTCCAAGTACGACCTGCTGGCCTTGCCCGTGGTCGACGCCGTCGGCCACGTCATCGGCATCGTGACGGTCGATGACATCATCGACGCGATGGTGGCCAAGCAGACCCAGGACGTGCAGCGCTTCGGCGGCATGGAGGCGCTGCCCGAGCCCTACATGGAGATCGGCTTCTTCACGATGATCCGGAAGCGGGCCGGCTGGCTCTGCGCCCTGTTCCTCTCCGAGATGCTGACGGCATCCGCCATGCAGGGCTTCGAGGGCGAGTTGGAGCGGGCGCTCGTGCTGACGCTGTTCATCCCGCTCATCATGAGTTCGGGCGGCAATTCCGGCTCGCAGGCCACCTCCCTGCTGATCCGCGCCCTGGCGCTCCACCAGATCCGCCTGCGCGACTGGTGGCGGGTGGCTCTGCGCGAGCTGCCGACCGGGCTGGTCCTCGGCGCGATCCTGGGCACCATCGCGGTCGCCCGCATCGCGATCTGGCAGGAGGCCGGGCTCTACGATTACGGCCCGCACTGGCCTCTGGTCGCGGCGACCGTCGGCGCGGCGCTCGTCGGCATCGTCACCTTCGGCTCGCTCGCGGGTTCGATGCTGCCCTTCGCGCTCCAGCGCGTCGGCTTCGATCCGGCCACCGCCTCGGCGCCCTTCGTGGCGACGCTGGTCGACGTCACCGGGCTGGTGATCTACTTCTCGGTGGCGCTGGTGATCCTGCGCGGCACGCTGCTGTGAGGCGCCGCGGCGGGTGGTGCGGACGGCGGGACTCGAACCCGCACGGCCTTGCGGCCGCAAGATTTTAAG
>NZ_LSIX01001048.1:0-950 GCF_001556475.1 Methylobacterium sp. CCH5-D2
CTTCCTCGACCGCGCCAAGCCCGCCTCCACGTGAGCGGGCGCGTGAGCGGGCCGGACCTCACGGGGCGGGTCTGCCTCGTCGCGGGCGCCTCGCGGGGCGTCGGGCGGGGCATCGCGCGCGGGCTCGGCGAGGCCGGGGCGACCGTGATCGTCACGGCGCGCTCCAGCGAGACCGGGCCGCGCACCGAGATGCGCCCGGAGGCGATCGAGGACACCGCCCGAGAGGTGGACGCGGCGGGCGGCGAGGGCCACCACTATCTCTGCGATCACCAGAGCGAGCGTGCCGTGGACGAGCTGGTGCGCTGGACGCTGCGCCGCTTCGGCCGGATCGACGTGGCGGTGTCGAGCGTCTGGGGCGGCAACGAGGGCTACGACGGCGCGCGCTACCCCGACGGGGCGGGCTGGGGCACGCCGTTCTGGCGCCGCTCGGCGGAACCCTATCTGGGATTCCTGCAGACCGGACCGCTGGCGGCGCTGCTCCTCGCTCGCGCGGTCGCACCCGCGATGGTCTCGGCCCGCTCCGGCCTGCTCGCGCTGGTCTCGTTCGACACGGCGGACGGTTACCTCGGCGACGTGTTCTACGATTCGGCCAAGGCGGCCACCAATCGGCTCGCGCTGGCCTTCGCGGCGGAACTTGCGCCCCACGGCGTCACCGTCCTCGGCCTGTCGCCGGGTTTCGTGGCGACGGAGCGGGTGCGCGACCTCGGGCAGGCGGGGCTGGCGACGGAGAGCCCGCTCTACGCGGGTCGCGCGCTCGCGGCGCTGGCCGCCGATCCGGAGGTCGCCGCGCACCGGGGCGCAGTGCTGCACGCGGCCGACCTCGCTCGCCGCTACGGCTTCACCGACGCGGACGGCACGCAGCCGGAGCGGTTTAGGATCGGTGAGGGGGGGTGATGGCAGTGGAGACGAGCGCGACGCCCTCCCTCCCCTCCTGTCTCTTATACACATCT
>NZ_LSIX01001049.1:0-2685 GCF_001556475.1 Methylobacterium sp. CCH5-D2
GGGCGCGAACAGCCTGAGCGCGGGGGACGGGTTCACCCTGCAGGGGGGCAACCTGGACTTCAACGCCAGCAGCGGGCCCGCGAGCCTGAGCCTCGGCAAGGGCGCCAACCTCAACGGCGGCGACATCTACATGGGCGCCAACGGCGTCGCCAACAGCGTGAGCGTCGGCGACGGGGGCAAGCTCAGCTACATCGCGATGAACGGGGGCGGGGCCGGGGCCGCCCAGAGCCTGACGCTGGGGGAGAAGGTCACGACCGACTACCTGATCGCGATGAACGGCTCGGGCACGGCCGCGGACGCGATGGAGCTGGCGCTGACGATCGGCGCCGGCTCGGTGATCGGCGGGGCAATCTCCGCCGACGGCTCGAACGCCGCGAAGACGGTGACGCTGGGCAGCGGCGTGACCGTCAACGGCGGCCTGAGCCTGCAGGGGGCGAACAACACGACAGCGGTGCGGATCGGCGACGGGCTGACGCTGAAGGGCGGCTTCGCGGGGGCGAATTCCGGCAGCGAGACGGTCGAGATCGGCCGCGACTGGCAGATCGACGGCACGGTGAACCTCGGCGGAGGCAACGACCGGCTGAAGATCGGCACCACCACCCGCGACACCTCCGGCACCATCAACGGCGGCGCCGGAACCGACAGCCTCGAGATCGTCGTGACCGGCGCGCAGAAGACGGCCTTCGACGCCGCCGCGAAGGCCGCGGGCTGGTCGCCGCTCGCGGACGGCGGCTGGAACACCCTGGGCAAGGCGCTGACGTGGCAGGGGGTGAACTACACCGGTTTCGAGACGGCCAGAGCGACGGTCGAGCCCGCCGGGGTCCTGGCGGCCGATCCGGGCGACGGGCATATCGGAAGCGTGGCGAGCGTCGCCGCGGTCAAGAGCGGGATCGTCGGGCAGCCCACGGCCGCGGGCACGCTGTTCGTCGGGACGGAGAAGGACGACTTCATCGTCGGCACCGACGGCGCCGACGTGATGCGGGGCGGTGCCGGCGACGACCGCTTCGTCGGCGGCAAGGGCGACGACGCCATCGAGGGGGGTGCCGGCCGGGACGTGGCCGAGTTCGCCGGCAAGGCGTCGGACTACACCTTCCTCAAGGACGCGGACGGGACGCTCCACGTCACGAGCGCCGCCGAGGGCCGCGACG
Source organism: Methylobacterium sp. CCH5-D2 (assembly GCF_001556475.1). Classification (NCBI taxonomy): domain Bacteria; kingdom Pseudomonadati; phylum Pseudomonadota; class Alphaproteobacteria; order Hyphomicrobiales; family Methylobacteriaceae; genus Methylobacterium; species Methylobacterium sp. CCH5-D2. The sequence goes on from NZ_LSIX01001049.1 coordinate 1,149, forward strand.
TCCTGCACGATGTCGAGGCCGTGTACTTCCACGGCTCCGGGGAGACGGTGACGGTGGATCACCTCTCGGGCTGACCGTCGCCCCGGCCCCGGGGACGGGACACCGCCCGGAGCCGCTCCCGATCGCGTTGCGATCCGGAGCGGCTCTCGGCCGCTGCTGCGACGCGCTCTCTTTCGCCGAACCGGCATCCGCTCCGGCGCAGAGCGCTCTCGTTCGGACTATCGAGACCGGACGTCGCCCCGCCGGACGCGCTGGTTCAGGGACGACCCGAGGGAGGCCTCGGCGGTCGGGGCGCCGACGATCTCGCCCAGAAGGCCCGCGGTGAGCGCCAGCCGGGCGATCGCCGTGAACCGGGCGTTGCCGGCCTCCAGCTCCTCCAGCGTCGCCAGGACGAGGCGGCGGCGGGTCAGCAGCACGTCGTCGATCGGCAGCAGGCCGATCTCGTACTGATCGACCTTGGCGGCGTAGGCCGCCCGGAGGGCTGCCGCCTTGCGGCGCGCGAACGTCCCCCGCTCGCCGGCCGACTGGAACTCGACCCAGTCGATCCGGAGCTGCGTGACGGCCCGGCGGTCCTCGGCCATCGCCCGGTGCATGGCCGCGTCGGCGAGTTCGCCCGCCTCGCGGATGTCGGCCAGCGTGGTCAGCTCGACCAGCGGGACGTTGAGCTGAAGCCCGACGGTGAGACCCGCGGGCGAGCTGACGCTGCGGTAGTTCTGGACGGCCCTGTAATCGGCCCTCAGGTCGAGCCGCGGCAGGTAGCGCCCGGCGGCCGCCTTGCGCGCCTCGGCCGCGGCCTCGTAGCGGTGCCAGCCGGCCTGGACCCCGGAATTGCGCGCCCGGGTGAGCGCGGCGAGACGGTCGAGCCCGTGCCGCGGCACGGCCTCCAGGTCGGGCAGCACGACGCGGCCCGGGGCCGCCTGCCGCAGCTGGGCGGCGAGCACGGTCTGCGACTTCTGGAAGGAGGCCTGCGCGCCGACGAGGCCCCGGGCAACGTCGTTCAGCTCCGCCTCGAGATCGGCAACGTCGCCCTGGCTCGCGTGGCCCGCCGCGACCCGCCCGCGCACCGCCTTCTGCAGGCGGACGAGGTCCCGGAGGTTGTCCTCGAGCACCTTGGACTGGCGCACCGCGAAGTTCAGCTCGACGGCGGCGTTGATGGTCTCGAGCGCCACGCCCTCGGTGACGCGGCGGACATCCGCGGCGGCGGCGCGCGCCGCGCTCTCCGCGCTCCGCTCGGTGAACAGGCGCGTCCCGCCGTCGAGGAGCGGCAGGGCGACCGAGAGGCCGGCGGACTTGCCCGGATCGTGGATCGAGGGCGCCGCGACGGGATCGCTGCCGATCCAGGCCGTGCCCGAGATCGTCGGCGCGAAGGCGGCCCAGGCGCGGCCGACCCGCGTCTCCGCCGCGGCCCGCTCGGCCGCCGAGCTCCGCACGAGGTCGCTCTCGCCGATCGCGATCGCGACGGCGTCCATCAGCTGCGCCGAGCCGAGAGCCGGCCCGCGCGGCAGCGCCGGCTCTCGGCTCGGCGCAGCTGATGGAC
>NZ_LSIX01000104.1:0-6234 GCF_001556475.1 Methylobacterium sp. CCH5-D2
AGACCGCGGTCCTGGGCGAGGCGGAGGGCCGGCCGGTCCTCGTCCTGCCGGGACGGCCCGAGGCGGCGCTCGCCGCCTTCCTGGCGCTCGGCGCGCCCCTGCTCGCGCGTCTCGCGGGGACGGCGGAGGCGCCGGGCTCGCCCACCCCGCTCCTGCGCAAGATCGCCTCCGCGATCGGTCTCGCCGAGGTCGTCTTCGTCCGCCGCCACCCGGAGGGCGCGGAGCCGCTCGGCGGTTTCGAGCTTCCGCTGCGCCAACTCCTCCGGGCGGACGGCTTCGTGCTGGTGGCGCCCGAGCGCGAGGGCCATCCTGCCGGGGAACGGGTCGAGGTCCGGCCGCTATGATGTCCGACGATTCCGCCGCCTTCGCCGGGCGGCTCGCCGCCGCCTCGCGGCAGGAGCAGTTCCTCACCGTGGTCAGCCGCGAGGCGGCGCTCGCGGCCTTCCGGGCCGCCGTGCCGCACGCGGCGCTGCCGGCCGAGCCGGTGCCCCTGGCCGAGGCGCTGGGCCGGGTGCTCGCCGCCGACGTCGCCTCACCGATCGACGTGCCGCCCTTCGACCGCGCCCTCGTCGATGGCTTCGCGCTGCGATCCTTCGACGTCGCGGGGGCCGGCCCCGCGAGCCCGCGGCGCCTCGCCCTCAACCGGGAGATCCTGGCCTGCGGCGTGGCGCCGTCGCGCGCGGTCGAGGCCGGGACCGCGACGCCCATCGCCACCGGCGGGGTGATCCCGCGCGGGGCCGACGCCGTCGTGATGGTCGAGCAGACCGAGTTCGACGCCGACGCGCTCGCGGTCGAGGTCGCCGCCGCCGTGCGGCCCGGCCAGTTCGTGGGCTATGCGGGCGCCGACATGGCGGCGGGCGAGACGGTGCTGCGCCGGGGCACGGTGATCACCGCCCGCGAAATCGGCATGCTGGCGGCCTGCGGGCTTGCCAAAGTGGCGGTCGTGCGTCGCCCGAAGGTCGCGGTCCTCTCCACCGGCGACGAGCTGGTGGCACCGGGCGAGCGCCTGCGGCCCGGTGCGATCTACGATTCGAACGGCGCGATCGTGACGGCCTCCGTCACGGAGAACGGCGGCCTGCCCGTACCGCGCGGCATCGTGCGCGACGACGAGGCGGCCCTGGAGACGGCCCTGCGGGAGGCGCTCGGCGACCACGACCTCGTCGTCCTCTCGGGCGGCACCTCCAAGGGGGCGGGCGACGTCTCCCACCGGATCCTCACGCGGCTCGGCGCGCCCGGCATCTTGGTGCACGGCGTCGCCCTCAAGCCCGGCAAGCCGCTCTGCCTCGCGGCGGCGCAGGGCAGGCCGATCGTGGTGCTGCCGGGTTTCCCGACCTCGGCGATGTTCACCTTCCACGAATTCGTCGTGCCGCTGGTGCGCGCGCTCGCCGGCCTGCCGCCGCGCGAGGAGGAAACGGTCGCGGCGGTGCTGCCGCAGCGGCTGTCCTCCGAACTCGGCCGCACCGAGTTCGTGATGGCCTCGCTCGTGCACGGCCCGCGGGGACTGGCGGCGCTGCCCCTGCCGAAGGGCTCGGGCTCCGTCACCGCCTTCTCGCAGGCGGACGGCTTCTTCGCGGTGCCGGCGGCCCGGGCCGGGATGGAGGCGGGGGAGAGCGTGCCGGTGGTGCGCCTGGGAGGCGGCGTGCGGCCACCCGACCTCACCATCGTGGGCAGCCACTGCGTCGGGCTCGACCGCGTGGTCGGGCTTCTCGGGGAGCGCGGCTACCGCGCCCGGACCATGTGGGTCGGCTCGGCGGGCGGTCTGGCCGCCCTGCGCCGAGGCGAGTGCGACCTCGCCGCCATGCACCTCTTCGATCCGGCGAGCGGGCGCTACAACGCGCCCTTCCTCGACCCCAGCATGGCCCTGATCCCCGGATGGCGCCGGCTGCAGGGCGTGGTCTTCCGCGCCGGGGACCCGCGTTTCGAGGGCCGGAGCGCCGCACAGGCGGTGGCCGCGGCGCTCGCCGACCCGGATTCCGTGATGGTCAACCGCAACGCGGGCTCGGGCACGCGCCTTCTCGTCGACGGCCTCCTCGACGGCGCCCGGCCGGCCGGGTTCTGGAACCAGCCGCGCTCGCACAACGCCGTGGCGGCCGCCGTGGCGCAGGGCCGGGCCGATTGGGGCGTCGCCATCGCGAGCGTCGCGGAGGCCTACGGCCTCGGCTTCCTGGCCCTCACCGAGGAGCAGTACGACCTCGCCTGCCGCGCGGACACCGTGCGCAGCCCCGCGCTCGCGGCCTTCCTCGATCTCCTCGGCACACCCGAGGCGGCGGCCGCGTTGCGCGACCTCGGCTTCGCCCCGGCGGAGCGCGCCCCGGGGAGCCCGACATGAGCGGCCTTCGCGTCATCGGGCTCGCCGGCTGGAGCGGCGCCGGCAAGACCACGCTGATGGCCAAGCTCATCCCGCTGCTGGTCGGGCGCGGCGTCCGGGTCGCGACCCTGAAGCACGCCCACCACGCCTTCGACCTCGATCATCCGGGCAAGGATTCCCACGTCCACCGGCAGGCCGGAGCCAGCGAGGTCATCGTCTCGTCCGCCCGCCGCTGGGCCCAGATCCGCGAGGTGGCGGAGGGCGAGGAGGCGAGGCTGGCCGACCTGCTGCGCCGCCTGACCCCCGAGGGCCTCGCGATCGTCGAAGGCTTCAAGCGCGAGGCGCACGCGAAGCTCGAAGTGTTCAGGGCCGCCAACGGCCGCGAGCCGCTGCATCCGCAGGATTCCCGCATCGTCGGGATCGCGAGCGACCGGCCCTTCCCGGATGCCGGCCGGCCCGTGCTGCATCTCGACGACGTCGCCGGCATCGCCGACCTCGTCCTCGCCCGGGCCGAGCCCCTCGATGCGGTCCTGACCCGGCTGGAGCACCCTTGAGCCATGGCACAGGTCACGGACGACTGCTTCGCCTTCGGGAACAGGCCGATGCGGATCGAGGAGGCCACCGCCCTCATCGCCGAGCGCATGCCGGTCCTGGCCGGGATCGAGACCGTGCCGCTCCACGCGGCGGACGGGCGGATCGCGGCCGAGGATGTCCTGGCCCGCCACGACCTGCCGCCCTTCGCCAACTCGGCGGTCGACGGCTACGCCGTGCGCCACGCCGACCTGGCGCCGGCCGGCGAGAGCGTGCTGCCGGTGAGCGGCCGGCTCGCGGCGGGCGCGGCGGCGGGCGCCGGGGCGATCGCGGGGGCGGTGCGCATCTTCACCGGGGCGCCGATGCCGCCGGGCGCCGACACCGTGTTCATGCAGGAGGACGTGCGCGCCGAGGGCGACCGGGTCGTCCTGCCGCCGGGGCTCAAGCCCGGCGCGAACGCCCGCCCGGCGGGCGAGGATCTGGCCCGCGGAGCTCTCGCCATCCCGGCCGGCCGACGCCTGCGCCCCGCCGACCTCGCGCTCGCCGCCGCCACCGGCCACGGCGCGCTCGCGGTGCGCCGCCGCCTGCGGGTCGCGCTGTTCTCGACCGGCGACGAGCTTGCCGAGCCCGGTTCGGAGCTGCGGCCCGGCGCGATCCACGATTCGAACCGGCTGCTGCTCGGTGCCCTGCTCGCCCGCCTCGGCGTCGCGGTGTCCGATCTCGGCATCCTGCGCGACGAGCCCGCGAGCCTCGCCGCCCGCCTCGCCGAGGCCGCGCGCGACCACGACGTCGTCCTGACCTCGGGCGGCGTCTCGGTCGGCGAGGAGGACCACGTGAAGGGCGCCGTCGAGTCCCTGGGGCAGCTCGTGCTCTGGCGCCTCGCGATCAAGCCGGGCCGCCCGGTCGCGGTCGGCCTCGTCCATGGCACGCCCTTCGTCGGGCTGCCGGGCAACCCGGTCGCCGTCTACGTCACCCTGCTCTTCGTGGTGCGCCCGCTCCTCGCCCGCCTCGGCGGTGCGAGCCCCGAGGCGCCGCTCCCCTGGCCGGTCCGCTCGGCCTTCGCCTACCGCAAGAAGGCCGGCCGGCGCGAATTCGTGCGCGTCTGCCTCGCGCGGGCCGCCGACGGCGGCCTCGAGGCGCGCAAGTTCCCCCGCGACGGGGCCGGCGTGCTGACCTCGCTGACCGGGAGCGACGGCCTCGTGGAACTGCCCGACGCCGCGACGGCGGTCGCGCCGGGCGAGAGCCTCGCCTACTACCCGCACGCGCTCCTCTGGTGAGTCCGTCCGTGCCGATCCTCCACGAAACCCTGTCCCGCCTCTGGACCCTCGACCGCGACGTGCTGGCGATCGCGTGGCTGTCGCTGCGGGTCAGCCTGACGGCGGTCTCTATCGGGCTCCTCCTCGGCATCCCGCTCGGCGCCCTCGTGGCGGTCGCCCGCTTCCCCGGGCGCGGAGCGGTGGCGGGGCTGCTGAACGCCTTCATGGGGTTGCCGCCGGTCATCGTCGGCCTCGTCCTCTACCTCGTCCTGTCCCGGTCCGGTCCGTTCGGCTCGCTCGGCCTCCTGTTCACGCCTGCCGCGATGGTCGCCGCGCAGGCGACGCTCGCCACGCCGCTGGTCGCAGCGCTGACCCGGCAGGTGGTGTCCGACGCGCAGGTCCATCTCGGCGAGCAGCTGCGCTCGCTCGGCCTCTCGGCCCCGCGGCAGGCCGGCATCCTGATCTACGACGTGCGCTTCTCGCTGGTGACGGCGGCGCTGGCGGCCTTCGGCCGCGCGATCTCGGAGATCGGCGCCGTCCTGGTCGTGGGCGGCAACATCGACGGGCATACCCGCACGATGACGACCGCGATCTCGCTGGAGACCCAGAAGGGAGACCTGAGCCTCGCCCTCGCCCTCGGCCTCGTGCTGATGAGCCTCGTCGTGGTGGTGAACGCCGCCGCCGCCCTCCTGCGCGGCCACGCCGCCCGGGCCTACGGCTGAGGCCGGGCCCGGTCAGCGCCGCGGGCCGGACTGGCGTCGCCGCGCGACGTACCAGAGCGCCAGGACGATTACCGCCACGAGGAGGCTGAGCCAGACCCAGTTGAAGTCGATCGCCGCGCCCGTGGCCGGGCCGGAACTCGATCCGGCCGGGCCGGTCTCGGGGATCGGCGGGGCCGGGTTCATCTGCTGGGCCAGGGCCGCGTGCAGGCTCGCGGTCCAGATCAGGCCGGTGGCGACGGCGTTGCGCATCGGGTCTCCTCGCAAGGGGGTGGCGCTCGTCGGCGCCTCAGGGGCGGGCCGCGTCGAAGCGGAAGGCCGGGGCCTCCTGCAGCTGCGCCTTGGTCAGGCGGATCTCGGCGTGCCACAACCCGTCGCCTGCCAGGACCGTCGCGGGGGCATCGCCCGCTGCGCGCGGCTCCACGGAGCCGGTCGCCTCGGTGACGCGGCCGCTGTGCTGGTTCTGGACCGCGGCGAGCACGTCGCGGTTCGTATCCGCGCCCGGCATCGTCTCCGGACCGGCCTTTGCGGCCTCCCGCGGGCCGGGCGCCGTCTCGGGCGTCACGACCGAGCTCGGGCCGCTCGTGAGCGGGGCATCGCGAAAATTCCAGGCGAGCTGGTCGAACGGGACGGCGACGGATTTCTCGCCCAGGCCCAGGAAGCCGCCGACGCCGATGACGGCCGCCTGCACGCGCCCGCTCCCGTCGACCAGGACATCCTCGATCTTGCCGACGCGGACGTGGTCCATCCCGATCACCGGCAGGCCGATGATCTTGGAGGCCCGGATCGCTCCGGGCAGCGGCCCCTCGACGAAGCGCGGAGCGGCTGTGGAGAGCCGCGCGCCCTCCTCGGCGGAGGCGGGCCCCGATGGTCCAAGTCCCAGGAGGAGGCCCAGGCACAGGAGGCCCGCGATGTTGCGGCTCGTCGTCACGCTTCGTCCCCGGCTCTTCCGCCCGCCTCGCGGCGCTACAGCACCAGAACGACGCGAAACCCGCCGCGGTTCACCCGGGCTCCTGCGACCGGTCGTCGACGGTCAGCGATGCGGTGAGGTCGCCGGTCTTTCCCGCGAGGCCCGGCACCTCGTCGAGCTGGCGCAGGCTGGTGAAGCGGCCGCGCTCCTCCCGGGTGCGCACGATCTCGAACCCGTGCCCCCTGAGCGCCGGGATCTCGTCCAGCTCCTCGGCCGTCGCGGCGTTGAGATCGATCGTCGCTCGCGCCATCCCCGGCTCCGTTCCACCTGCGCGGCGGGAACGGGGCGCCCGCCATCGCGGTTCCGCCGCGCCCCGTGTCCGGACGCGGACAAAAAAACGGCCCGGATCTCGCGATCCGGGCCGGGGCCGGCCTCTCGGGGGAGCGGCCTAGAACGGGATGTCGTCGTCGAGGTCGTAGTTGCCGCGCGAGCCGCCGCCGCCGCTGGCGG
>NZ_LSIX01001050.1:0-2512 GCF_001556475.1 Methylobacterium sp. CCH5-D2
CCCTACCCCGGAATCCCCCCGGTGAGCGCAGTCCGCGCACGCACGGCGTCGCACCCGCCCGCGCCCGCGGAGACCGCCGTGCCGCACATCGTCCTGCGCCCCGCGCGGCGCGCCGACCTCGACGCCCTCGTGGCGCTCGAGCACGCCGCCTTCGCGACCGACCGGGCCGAGCGCAGGGCGATCCGCCACGCGATCGACTCGGCCACCATGAGCGTCATTGCGGCGCTCGCCGTCGAGGATGGAGAGGAAATTCTGGTCGGGGCCGCGGTTCTGGAGCGGCGGCGCTCCAGCCGGATCGCGCGGCTCTCCTCGATCGCGGTCGCGCCCTCGCGCGGGGGGCTGGGCATCGGCGGTCGGCTCCTCGACGCCGCGGAGGCCGAGGCTCGCGCCCACGGCTGCGACCGCCTGCGCCTGGAGGTCCGGGCCGACAACGGCGCCGGCATCCGGCTCTACGAGCGGCGGGACTACGCGCGCTTCGCGGTACGGCCGGACTACTACGAGGACGGGATGGAGGCCTGGCGCTACGAGAAGGCGCTGGGGGAGGCGTAGGACGCGGCAGAGGCGCGGATCATTCTTTCTCCGGCACCTGTTTCGAGTGGGACCGATGCGTCCGCGCCGCTCTCCCTCCCCCTCTGCGGGGGAGGGCTTTGCGTGGAGCGGAAGGGCGCTCGGTCCAGGGACCGTGCGACGCACGAGGAGAATGGCTTCCCCTCGCGACGATCCGGCTCTGTCTCAGTCGCAGCTCTCCTTGGTCACCGTCTTACGGTCGCCGTACTCGTTCGTCTTGGTGACGGTCTTCGAGGCGCAGCCGTCGCTGGTCTCGCGGGTCTCGACGGTCTTGCGCTCGACGGCGGGCCTGTCGACCACGACCGTGTCGGGGGCGTCGCGACGGATCACCGTGGTCTCGGCGCTGGCGGCCTGCGGGAGAAGGCCCGCCAGGACGAGGGCGGCGGGGACGAGAAGGCGCATGGGTCGTGCTCCGTGAGAATCCGAATGCCCAGGAACGGTAAGCCTCGCCTTGCGGTTCCGGAGGCCGCAGCCCCGCAACCCGGGGATGCGGAGGGATGGACGACGAGCCGGTGGGGCCGCGTGATCGGTGGGATCGTGACCGGGACAGCGGGAGCCGGGACGGGAGCGGTCGGGGAAGCTTTGACGATTAGGGAATCCTTGGCGGCTCGCGCGCTAGCAGGGCATCAGTCCCGTCCCCGGGCGGTCCGGGAGCCGAGCAGGGCTGCCCGATGGCCGTGATCGTCGCCTTCGTCCTGAACGCCGGCCTGAGCTTCGGGCTCGGGCTGCTGCTGGCGATGCTGCTCGGGCCGGCCGATTTCGGGCGCTTCGCGCTGGCCACGGCCGGCGCCATCGTTCTGAACACCCTGCTGCTGGAATGGCTGCGCCTGTCGGCGACGCGGTTCTACTCGGACCGGGTGCGGCTCGACGCGCCCTGGATCCGGCACAGCCTCGACCGGGCCTACGGGCTGATCGGCCTCGCCCTGATGGCGGCGGCGGCGGTCGCGCTGGCGGTGGGCTACCGCGAGGGGCCGGACGGACGGGCCGCGATGCTCGCCGGCACGATGGTGGCCGCCGTCGGCAACGGGGTGTTCGACTACCACGCCGCGCTCGCCCGCGCCCGCTTCGACGGGCGTCTCTACCTCGGCCTGATGGCGGCCAAGAACGTGCTGGCCTTCGTCGGGATGGCGGGGGCCGCATGGCTCCTCGTCCACCCCGCCTGGGTGCTGGCGGCGGCGGGCATCGGCCCGATCCTCTCGGTGCTGATGCTCTACGGGCCCCTGCGCGATCCGGCATCGAGCCCGGTCGGGGCGCGGATCCGCACGACCTGGCGGCAGTTCCTGGCCTACGGCCTGCCCCTGATCGCCGCGACCGCGGTCTACCAGCTCCTGCCCTTCCTCAACCGCGGCGTGATCGCGGCCCATGGCGGCTTCGCGGAGGCCGGCTACTTCGCGCTCGCCGCGGACGTGGCCGGCCGCAGCATCACGACGCTCGGCACCGCGCTCGACCTCCTGCTGTTCCAGTTCGCGGTGCGGGCCGAGGAGCAGCACGGGCGGGCGGCGGCGGAGGCGCAGGTGGCGCGCAACGCCGCCGTCGTGGTCGCCCTGCTCATGCCCTGCGCGGTCGGATTCTGGGCCGTGCTGCCGGCGATCCAGGGCCTCGTCGTGCCGGAGGCCTATCGGGGGCCCTTCGGCTTCTACGCCGGCCTGCTGCTGCCGGGCCTGTTCTGCCTCGCGATCATGTTCTACGCCCTCAACCCGGTCTTCCAGATCCGCCGCCGGACGCTTCCCGTGATCGCAGCGGCCGGCGCCGGGCTCGCCGTCAACGGGGTCGGCCTCCTCGTCCTGCCGGGTCTCGCCGGGCCGGCCGGCGTGCCGCTCGCCCAGACGGCGGGCCTCTGTACCGGCTGCGCCTGGCTCGGCTGGCGGGCGCTCACCGGCCCCGACCGGCTGCGCCTGCCCTGGGGGACGCTGGCGGGCGCCGCGGCCGCGAGCCTCGCCATGGG
>NZ_LSIX01001051.1:0-9063 GCF_001556475.1 Methylobacterium sp. CCH5-D2
CCGGGCGGCCCCGGCTCGCCCTTCTCCCCGCGCGGTCCTGCCGGCCCGCTCTCGCCGGCCGGGCCGACCTCCCCCCTCTCGCCGCGCGCCCCCTGCGGACCCTCCGGCCCCTGGGGACCTGCGACGCCCTGCGGACCGCGCGGGGAGAAGGGCGAGCCGGGGCCGCCCGGACCACCCGGGCCCCACGGCGAGCGCGGCCCCGTCGGACCCGCGGGCCCTGCGGGCGCACCCGCGCCGGCCGGCATCGCCCTGCGCGTACAGGTCGAGGCGTGCGCCAGCGGCGGCCGGTGCGTCGCAAGCTGCCGGGACGACGAGTTTGCGGTGAACGGCACCTGCAGCGGGGGTGAGCGGCCAGCGATGGACGAGACCAGCATCTACTGCTTCGGCATGGGGCGGGCGCCGGCGGCCCTCCGGGCCCGCGCGATCTGCGCGCGCCAGTAGCGGCCGGCATATGCACATCCCGCTCGGCCCCTCCCCGGCCGGGGCGGTGTCGCGTCGGACCGCGCACGGGCCGTCCCGGCCGTGGGACGGTGCCGGGCGGATGGCGCCCTCCTCGCCTTCCAGCATCCCGCGCGCGTGAATATACGCGTTCGTGATGGACTGACCTTCGGCCCGGGCTCGTTGATTGCGCTGGATGACAATCGCCGGCTGCGGGACGAAGCGGATGCCATGCTGTGACGGGCCGTCGTGCAAGAGACCCCCGCGGCCTGCCCGGAAGCCGCCGAACCGCGAGCGCCGGGCGGCTCTTCTCCTGCCGGGAGAGAAGCTCTGGCTCGCCTGCACGATCCGGAACCTGCATCGGTTCGGTGCAACCGTGGAATTCGATGCGGATCTGTCGCGGGAGAGACGGTCCAGCCAAGCGTGCCACCTGCGCTCCGACCGCCTCTCGATCGATCGACACTGCGACGTCACCTGGATCGACGCGCGCACGCTGTTCGCGAACTTCCGTGAGCGGGCCGCGATACGGAGCGCGTAGAGGATCGACCGTCGCACAGCACGCGATGTCTCGCGCGGGCAGGATCGTTGGGCCGCGCCCGTCGGGCGTCATGCGGCCCGTCGTGGCGTCGGGCGAGGATGGACGTGCGGGCGACGGCGGCGACCGCGGGGCCGTGCGGACCTTGATCCATGATATTGCGGGGTCGTGACGATTGCAGATCGGCGGATGCGCGGGTGCGGGGACTGAATTTACAGCGCGGTCGTCATCATATAAGTCGTTCGACACTGGGGAGCGTGTTGGTGCGGGAACACGCGATGACCGATATGACCCCGATCGCGGCCGAAGCCGCGGCGCGCCTGGCCTTCAGCCTCATGCGAAGTGCCTATCTCGACCTCGCCCAGACCTTGCTTCGAATGGAGGAAGGGCCCGCGCGCGCGTTGCTGCAGGGCGTCGAGCACCGGATCGCGTACCGCCTCGGCTACCTTGGAGAGGGTATCCCCGAGGATGCGCCGCAGAAGACCGCGATCGCAACGGCTGCCGGACGCGTCCGTGCCGTGCTTCGCGAGGCGCAGGCGACCTGAGGGCGCTGCGTCGTCCCGCACGGATCGCGGGCGGGCGCTCGGATCCGCCGTCCCGCCGCACCCTGGCCCGGGGAAAGCTGGGGACGAGGAACGGTGCGCGGTCAGTCGGCGCCCTCGGACGCTTCGGGGCGTCCTTCGCTGGCTGGCCGCGACCGGGGTGCGGGCTGCTCGACGCGGCGGAAGCGGACGCGGGCGCGACGGAACAGAAGTGCCTGCGGATCCCTTCTCCTCACACACGTCGCTGGGTGGGCGGGCCGCAATGTCATTCGCGTTCTTCGGTCAGCTCGTCCCGTCGGCCCTGCTCGATCCGTCTGGTCTAGCCGGGACGCCGCGCGGGCCGCAGGCGAGCCCGTCCGAGGCGCGGCCGCGACGCCGGCCCGACGCCGACCTTGCGATGGACGCGCCGACCGAAGCCGTCCAGCCGACGGACTCGGAGCGCGCGCATGTCGGCGGTGCGCGACGCTGGTCGCGCGCGCCTTAGCGCCCGTCACGAGATTCCCGTCGCACCGTCGCGTGCCGAGGCAGGGCGCCCGCTGATCGGACGTTTCGTGCGGTCCTCCAGGCCCTCGTCGGACAGGCAGGCCGCGATCGCAGGCCGAGGCTGCGCGCGATCGGACTTCCGCGGATCGCGGCGAGGCCGAAGCCGGTGTGGGCGGGTCGGAACCTTCGACACCTGACGGCATGCGCCGAGCGCGCCGACGCGGCGACATGCCATGGGGCCCCGGACGGCGATCCCGCTCGCTCGGGCAACGCCAGCGGGACCGTGACGGATGGAGGGTGGATGCCCACCTTGTATACTGTATGCCAAGAGGCTAGGCTGTTGGCCAATATCCTCTGGAGCACCCCGCTCCCATGCGGTGCGCTCCCTGCCAGGGCGCGCCGACCTCTATGTACAGCATCAGTCTCGGCCTCATCGAAGCCGGCCCTTCCCTGTCCGTGCCGAAGGGCCTGAGCGCCATAGAGCGGGATGTACTGGATGCTCTCAGCGACGAGTACGTCAGCACGACCGTCATCAAGTGCCGTGCGAGACTGCCGATCAACCAGCGGAACGGGCCGACCCTCCAAGCCTGCATCGACCTGAGGAGCCGAGGTCTGGCCGAGAGCATCGGATCCGGCCTTTCCCTGCGCTGGCGCAGGAGGACGGCCGATGACGCGTCCATCGCGCCCGAGGGAGGCGGGATCGATCGCTGAAGCCCGCGAGGCTTGCCCGGCCCGGGCCCTTCCGTCTCGGCCGCGAACCGCGCGGTTCAGGACGCGGCGATCAGCGCCACACCGCCGATCATCAGCAGGCCGCCGACGATCCGAGGCAGGCTGGCGGCATGGCGCTCGAACCCGACCCAGCCGAAATGGTCGAGCGCGATCGAGGTCAGGACGCCGGCGGTGACGAGCAACCCCGTGAATGCGGCCGCTCCCACCCTCTGGGCGACGAGAAGCTGTGTCGCCACGATGCCGCCGCCCAGGACGCCGCCGAACCACGCCCACCACGGAATGCGGGCGGCCTCCTCGAAGGTCGGTAACGCCAGGCGGCCCGAGGCCAGGCCCGCGGTCAGGATCGTCAGAAGGGTCCCGACCCCCACGACCAGGCCGGCCGTGAGCGGTTGGGAGAGCCCTCGGGCCAACGCACCGTTCTGCCCGGGCTGGATCGCGTTGGCGATGCCCGCGAGCAGGACGATGCCGTAAAGGTACCACATGTTGGGATCCGATCCGCACCACCACCGGAAGTGGAACGCGCGAGCCTGGTCTACGCTTCAACGCGGCCCCGCGATGCGTCGTCCGCGCCCCGCCGACCGCACCCGCACCGCGTCGCGCGGCCCGGGATCGTGCTCGACCGACGAAGCTTCGGAACGCCGCGCGCAGCCGTGGACCGGGTGCTCGTGAGGAACGGTGAGCCTTGCCGGCCGATCACGCGGAGGACGCCGGCCTGCGCCAGAAGCGCAGCGCTTCGATCGAAGACCGATCGCTCGGCATGGCTGCGGACCGAACGCGAGGCGTGCCGGAACGTCATGCGAAAACTGCATGCCGGGCTTGAGGCATGTGGTATACCAAACGGAGGCGTGCAGTGCGATATCAGCCTCATCGCACTGCACCACAGGACGCCCGCCGATGACCCTCCTCGCCGCTCTCGCTCTCCTCCCCTTCGCCGCCGCCGTTCACGTCTCGCTGGTGATCGCCCTGGCCAAGACCTTCGACGGCGACGCCCAGAACGCTGGTACGGCCGGTGCCGTCCCGACCCTGGCCTGATCCACGGAGCGGCCGCCCTCCGCGGCCATGACGACGCAGCCCGTCCGGTTCGCCGTGGCGGGCTTTGTCTTGTCTGCATTGTGGCCGTCGCTGCCGCCGGCCGCGGCGCGGTGGCGATGACGTGACGGCCGCGGTCTCGCGGGAAGTCGTGAAACCGCCGAACTGGGCGTGATTCGGTGGCCACGCCGCCCCGGCCGTGCCCCCGACTGTCGCACGGTGCGGGGCCGCTCCGCCTCGGGGCGCGGCGTTCAGGGTAGGGGCGCCTCCGCCCGTGTCGCGGTCCACACGACGTGGCGCGGGCCGGTGTGGCCGTTGGCGGGGATGCGGGTTTCGGCGACCGCGAAGCCGTGGCGCTTCAAGCGGGCCTTGAACTTACGATCCGGTGAACCGGACCACACCGCGAGGACCCCCGCGGGGCGCAGCGCCCAGCGCAGGCGCTTGAGGCCCCAGCCGTCGTAGAGCCGGTTGTTGGACCGGCGCATCAGGCCCTCCGGCCCGTTGTCGACGTCGAGCAGGATGACGTCCCAGCCGGCGGGTTCCGACTGGATGAGGCGGTTCACGTCGGTTTCCTCGACGCTGACGCGCGGGTCGTCCAGGCAGCCCGCGAAGACCCGCGACAGGGGGCCACGCGCCCAGGCCGTCACCGCCGGCACGAGCTCGGCCACGACGATCCGCGCGTCGGGCCCCAGCGTGCGCAGAGCCGCGCGCAACGTGAACCCCATGCCGAGGCCGCCGATGAGCACGCGCGGAGCCGGCGTGTGCGTCATCCGGGCGCAGGCCAGCGTGGCCAGGGCCTCCTCCGAGGTGCCGCGCGTGCTGTTCATCAGCTCGATCTCGTCGACGACGATCGTGAACTCGTCGTCCCGCTGCATCAGCGCGAGGCTCCGGCCGCCGCCCGGCACGGGGCCGGTATCGAGGTGAACCCAGGCGTTCATGGGGAGCCCTTCCGGTGTTGGCGGCGACGGTCCCCGGCCGGGGGGCGTCGACGGAGCGGGCGGGGCCGGCTTCGGCGCCCGTCAAGGCCGCTCCATGGTCTGCGTCCCCTGCTCGGGTACGGCTTGCCCCGCGCGCCGGGGAGCGTCTATCAGCCCTCATGGCCAAGCGCATCAAGTCCCTGCCGCAGGAGCGCGGTTTCGTGCTCTTCGACGTCGTCTACGCGGACGGCAGCCGCGCCTCGAACCGGCGTGTCCCGGTCGAGATCCTCGGCGGGCTCGACGGCGACGCGCCGGCCGAGCAACTCATCCTCGAGCAGGATCAGGAGATCGCCCGGAAATCCGGGCGGCCTGCCCGCGAGATCCAGAGCCTGTCCCGCTCGCCGGCTCCGGCCCCGAAGGTCGTCGCCTGATCGATCGCCCGGGTCTGTCCGCCCGGTTTCCCCGCTGCGGTCAGGCCGCGTTCGGCGGGGAGATCGCGGCGGCCGGGCGCGGCGCCGTGCGAGCCTGCAGCCAGGTGGTGAGCGGCTTCTCCACGAGATGGTGGAAGAGGAGTGCCACCGCGCAGGCGAGGACGAGCGAGGCGGCGAGCATCGGCCAGTAGCCGAGCCTGTCGTGGAGCCCGGCGGCCACCCAGGCCTTGCGGAAGCCGAAGATCACGAAGGGGTGGCTGAGGTAGAGCGCGTAGCTCGCATCGCCCAACCGCGCGGCGAGCCGCGTCCCGAGGCCGCCGGACCCGGCTCTCCGCCACCGGGGTCCGAGCGCGGCGGCCGCGACGAGTAGCGCCGCCGGCACACCCCAGCCGACCACCCGCAGGACGTCGTTCGGCGTGGTCCAGTCGAGGGCCTGATGCCCGGATCCCATCGGGTCCCAGGCCAGGGTGGCGACGGCTGCCGCCACCAGCGCGCCGCATGCGGGAGCCGACAGGCGGACGCTCGCGCGCAGCAGGAGCGCGAGGCCCATGCCGAGGGCGAATTCGATGAGGATCGGACGCGTCCAGAAGAAGGCGGCCGCCCCGAGCGGTCCCGGCAGGCCGGCCGGCACCAGGGCGCCCAGCAGGACCAGGGCGGCCAGCACCCCGGCGACGCCGAGCACGGCGCGGCCCCGCGCGAACCCGATGAAGAGCGCGAAGACGCCGTAGAAGAACATCTCGTAGTTGAGGGTCCAGCCGAGCGTCAGGATCGGGCGCGGGATGCCGTCGCCGAAGGCGTCGGTCGGCCAGAAGGCGAAGGAAGCCAGGATATCGGCTGTCGCGGGCAGCACCTTGCCCTCGGTCGCGGCCGCGCGGATCAGCAGTGCGAGGTAGAGCCCGGTGAACAGCCAGTAGAGCGGCACGATGCGCACGAGGCGCCGGCCGAGGAAGTGGCCGGCCGCCTCCGGCCGGGCGAACAGCCGCTCCGAGCTGTAGACCATGATGAAGCCGGAGATGACGAAGAACAGGTCCACCCCCGCCCCCCAGGGCAGGGTGAAGATCCGCTCGAAATCGCCGCCGAGCTTGAGGCTCTGGACCTTGGCGTCGTGCTGGGCGTGCCCGAAGGCGACCGTGAGGGCCGCGACCCCGCGCAGGATCTGGATGGGAACGATCTGGTTCATGGGAGGCCCGGACACGCTCCTGCGCGGCGCTCCCCGGAGCGTAGGCGGACCCGCTTAACGCGGGCTCTCGCCGCCGCCCGCATCCCGCGACAGCGTTAAGCGTTCACCGCGCAGGGCAATCGCATATGCCGCGCGAGTCCTGAGCCGGATCGAGCGCGGGTCCCCTCTCCCGTGCGGGAGAGGGACAGGGTGAGGGACGAGAACTGTCAGGATCGGGCGCGATAGGCCCGCTCGGTGGCGCCGCGCCATGTCCGTAAAATTCTCATCCCTCACCCCAACCCTCTCCCGCACGGGAGAGGGGGCGCGTTGCGGCTCGGGCGCGATCCGAGACGGGTTGCCGCCATATGTGCGATCGCCCTGCTCACCGCGGCTCCCCTGCCCGGGCGCGCAGCCACGCCCAGCGCGCGACGTGCAGGCCCCAGACCATGCCGAGCATCATGTAGACGTGGCGCCACTTCTCGATGTCGATCTGGAAGCCCTGGAGGAAGAACATCAGCAGGGCCGGCCAGGCAATCTGGGCGAGGCGCTGGTAGGGCGAGGGCGTCAGGCAGAGCCGGAAGCCGACCGCGGCCGTGGCGAGCACGATGCCGAGGAACGCGAAGCCCGCGATCCAGCCGCCGTTGGAGAAGGCGCCGATATAGGAGTTGTGCGGCTCCAGGCCGAAGACGCGGCGCCAGCGCAGGGGGCCGAAGCCCTCGGGGCGCTCCAGCAGCATCTCCATGCCGCGGCGCTGGTTGCCGAAGCGCCCGGTCTCGCCCTCGTCGTAGTCCTTCGTGGCGACCGCGCGATCGCTGAAGCGCGCCGCGACGCCGTCCAGCGCGAACAGGCCCCCGATCATCGCGGCCCCGCAGACGAGGGCGACGGCACCGAGGCCCGCGATCCGGCGCCGCAGCGCCCGCGTCGGCGCCGTGACCCAGGCCATGGCGCTCATCAGGCCGATCCCGAGCAGGCAGGCCGCCCAGGAGCCGCGCGAGAAGGACAGGAAGATGCAGGCCAGGATGACGAGGAGCGCGGTGAGCGAGCCGAGAATCCGGCGGGTGCGCCCGGTGATCAGGTTGTGGATCAGGTAGAGCGCCGCGAGGATCAGGAACGAGCCGAGCAGGTTCGGGTCCTCGAACACGCCGGAGGCGCGGCCGTCCATCGTGAACAGGATGCCGTCGCCGAGCACGTCGAAGTAGCTGAGGATGCCGCAGACCGCCGCGAACAGGCAGCTCGCCAGATAGGCCCGCAGGGCGAACTCGACCCGGCGCGGCGTCTCGTCCGAGAAGAACATCACGAAGAAGACGCCCGTGACGATCAGGTAGACCGACTGGAAGGTCCACTCCCCCGGCAGCGTCTCGTCGAGATAGGGCAGCAGCGAGACGACGAGGCAGGTTCCGTAGACGAGGAGCAGCGCGAAGATCGCCAGCGCCGCCCGGTGGAAGCGCAGGCCGAGCAGCGACCAGAGCAGCAGGGTCGGGATCGCCACGAAATCGTAGGGCGAGGGCCGCAGGAAGGTGAAGCAGGTGAAGAACAGGAACAGCCAGAACAACCCGTAGCCGAGGGATTCCAGCGCGGCCCGCACGGGCAGGCGGCCGAGCCGGGAGACGCCGGGGGATCGGGGCCGGTCCGGCCCGGCGATGGTGGTGGCGTGCATCGGGGCGGGGTCCGGACGCGGGAGGCGCTGTCGATCGCCGCGAGGATCCACGAGCCGGATCAGCAAAGCCTTAAGGCTGCGGGCCTGCGGCGTGCCGTCCGGGGGCGGAACCGCGGTCTCGTCTCGCGGATTCGAGCCCGCATGGCCGTTCCCCACAGACACGAGGCGCCCCCGCGCCCGCGCGGCGCGAAAGCCGCCCCCGAGGCCGCCCCCCAGGCCGCGCCGGCGCCCGACCTCGCCGCGAAGGCGCTCGCCGTGCACCGGCTGCTCTGCCCGGTCTACGGCTGCCCGATCCCCTACTTCCACGCGCTCGATCCGGTGAGCGAGCTCGTCTCCTCGCTGCTGTCCCACCGCACGCGCAACGCGGATTCGGGCCGCGCCTTCAAGGCGCTGCGCGCCCGCTACCCGGACTGGGCGGCGCTGATCGCCGCACCGGTTCCCGAGGTCGAGGCGACGATTGCCGGGGTGACGTGGCCGGAACTCAAGGCGCCGCGCATCCAGGCGGTGCTCGCCGCCGTGCGGGAGCGGGCCGGCGGGCTCGATCTCGGCTTCCTGGCGGGGATGGAGGTGGAGGCCGCCCGCGCCTGGCTCGAAGCGATCCCGGGCGTCGGCCCCAAGACGAGCGCGGCGGTGCTCAGCTTCTCGGTGCTGCGGATGCCGGCGCTGCCCGTCGACAGCCACCATCACCGGGTGGCGCAGCGCCTCGGCCTGATCGGCCCGCGGGTCGATGTCGGCCCGTCGCACCCGATCCTGCGGGCGCAGCTGCCCGCGGACTGGAGCGCGCAGGACCTCTACGACAACCACGAGATCCTGATGCTGCACGGCCAGCGCGTCTGCCACCACCGCAACCCGGCCTGCGGGGCTTGCGTGCTCGCCGAGATCTGCCCGAGCGCAAGGGTGGCGTAACGGGGTTCCAAGGGGCCCAAGGCCCCTTGGCAGGGTCCGGGGCGCGCAGCCCCGGGATTGGCCTCTCCGGCCCGGCTCTGCCGGGTCGAAGAGGCCACATGCAGGGCTCTGCCCTGCACCCGCCAAAGGTCTTCGACCCTTGGGACCCAGGACCACCCGCGCTCAACCTTGACCCGGTCCCTGCCACCTGATCAGAAGCCGGGTCCCGCCAGGTCGGCGGGCCTCAGTGAGGCGGGG
>NZ_LSIX01001052.1:0-498 GCF_001556475.1 Methylobacterium sp. CCH5-D2
CGGCCGGCTCGTAGCCGACCACGGACCAGAGACGGAGAACGGAGCCAAACCGTTCCGCCAATCGCGACGGGCCGGGCGGCCTTCCCCCGCGGCCGGCCGAGCATAGAGCATCGGAGCGCGTGCGCTGGCCATCGGACCGCGATCGATCGCTCGCCCCCCTGTCGGCGGCCTTCCGTCGCCGGCGCACCGCATGGCCCCCTCGGGGTCGGCCGCAGACGATCGAGGAAGGCCGGACCGCCGACGGCGAGGCGCAGGATCCCCGTTGACGCTCCCACCGCGATACCCGACACCCGGACAAAACATGCGTCCGGGAGCGCCCCCTTGTCCGACCGTCACCCGCCCGCCCGCTTCAACGCCGCCCGCTACTGCCTCGGCGCGAACGCGGCGGCGCGGCCGGACAAGACGGCGCTCGTCCTGGTGGGCGACGGCTCCGAGACCACCCGCCTGACCTTCGGGGAGGCCGACCGGGCCGTGCGCGGCATCGCGGCGGGGCTCCTC
>NZ_LSIX01001053.1:0-4569 GCF_001556475.1 Methylobacterium sp. CCH5-D2
CCGCCGGACCGGGCCACGCCCGGCGCCCGGCCTTGTCCCGGCCCGCGCGATGCCGCAGAAGCCGTGACCGCGGACGATCCGGCCGCGCGGAGACGTCCCATGCGGTACACGGTGCTGAGTCTGGCGCTCGTTCTCTCCGAGCCGGCCTCGGCCGCCTGCACGGCGCCCGCCCCGCCCCCCGCGGCGGAACGCCCCGAGCGGCCGGCGCTGCCGCAGAAGCCCGCCTGCCTCGACGCCAAGGGCGGCTGCCCCGGCTGGGAGGCCTACACCTACAGCGACCAGATCAAGGCCTACAACGCGCAGATCGGCGCCTTCCGGCCGATCGCCGAGGCCTACGTGCAGAAACTCAACGCCTACGTGAAGGCCAGCGCCGACTACGCCCAGTGCGAGGTGAAAGCGCTGCAGGGGCAGTGACCCGCGCCGTGGGGCGAATCGTGCTAGTCTGACCGCATGAGCGCAGCGCCGAAGCGTGATACGCCGCCGCGGATGACGGTGGACGAGTTCCTCGTCTGGGCGGAAGGCCGACCGGGCCGCTACGAGCTGGATGCCGGCGAGATCGTCGCGATGTCGCCGCAGCGGGCGCGCCACGCGGACGCGAAGTTCGCCGTTCAGATGGCCCTGAAGGCCGCGATCCGCCGGGGCGGCCTGCCCTGCCGCATGTTTCCGGACGGGATGACCGTTCGGATCGACAAGGACACGGCCTACGAGCCCGATGCGCTCGTCTATTGCGGCGCGCGTCTCGACGGGGACGCCGTGGAGGTGCCGAATCCCGTCGTGATCGTCGAGGTGCTCTCGCCGCGCACCCGCTCTCTCGACAGCGGCGAGAAGCTGGTCGGCTATTTCCGCGTCCCGAGCGTTCAGCACTACCTCGTGGTCGATGCCGTCAAGCGCCGCGTCCTCCATCACCGGCGCGGGAGCGGGGATCTGATCGAGACCCACATCGTCGCCGAGGGCGCGCTGCGGCTCGATCCGCCCGGCCTCGACCTCGCGCTGGCCGACCTGTTCGAGGACGACGGCCCGGCTTGACCCGTCCGGTCACCGGTGCGACAGGCCGGCGAACCGGAACAGGACGCCCGCATGACCGCTCCCCTCGACCTTCTCGTGCTCGGCAACGCCATCGTCGATCTGATCGCGCGCACCGACGAGGCCTTCCTGGCCGACCAGGGCGTGCCCAAGGGGGCGATGGCGCTGATCGACGAGCCCCGGGCCGAGACGCTGTTCGCCGCGATGGGGCCGACCACCGTGGTCCCGGGCGGCTCGGGCGCCAACACCGCCGTCGGCGCCGCGATGCTCGGCGCCCGCGCCGGCTTCATCGGCAAGGTGCGCGACGACGAGCTCGGCGGCCTCTACGCGCACGAGTTGAAGGCGGTGGGCGTCGATTTCCCGGTGCGCGCCGCGACCGAGGGGCCGGCCACCGCCCGCTGCTTCATCCTGGTGACGCCCGACGGCGAGCGCACCATGAACACCTATCTGGGCGCCTGCCAGGGCCTCTCGCCCGCCGACGTCGATCCGGCCGTGGTCGAGAGCGCCCGCGTCACCTACCTCGAGGGCTATCTCTGGGATCCGCCGGCCGCCAAGGAGGCCTTCCGCAAGGCGGTCGAGATCGCCCACGGCGCCGGCAACGCGGTGGCGCTGACCCTCTCGGACGCCTTCTGCGTCGGCCGCTACCGCGACGAGTTCCTGGGCCTCATCCGCGACGGCAGCATCGACATCCTGTTCGCCAATATCGGTGAGCTGAAGAGCCTCTACGAGACCGAGGACGCCGATACCGCCATCAAGGCCCTGTCCCAGGAGCGCAACGGCCGGGGCCTGCACCTGCTCGGCCTCGTCACCCGCTCCGAGGACGGGGCGGTGGTGGTGAGGGGCGGCGAGGTCCGCGCGGTGCCGGCCTCGCCGGTGGCCGAGGTGGTGGACACCACGGGCGCGGGTGACCTCTTCGCCGCCGGGTTCCTGGCCGGCCACGCCCGCGGGCTCGACAACGTCGCGAGCGCCAAGCTCGGGGCGCTCGCCGCCGGCCAGGTGATCCAGCACATCGGCGCCCGGCCGCAGGTCGATCTGGTCAAGCTGGCGCGGGAGCGCGGGCTGCTCTGACGCGGCCCCGCTCGCGGCTTCACACCCGCAGCAGCACCTTGCCCACCGCCTCGCGGCGGGTGAGGATGCCGAGCGCGGCCTCGTACGCCTCCAGCGGGTAGACCCCGTGGACCTTGGCGGTCAGCCGCCCCTCCGCCACCCAGGCGAGGAGCCGGCGCTGGTTGTCCTGGTGCGCCGCCGGGTCGCGGTCGAGGAAGGCGCCCCAGTGCACGCCCTGCACGTCGAGCTCCTTCAAGAGCATCAGGTTGAGCGGCAGGCGCGGGATCTCGCCCGCCGCGAAGCCCACCACGAGGTAGCGCCCGCGCCAGCGCAGAGCCCGCAGCGCCGGCTCCGCGAAGGCGTCGCCGACCGCGTCGTAGACCACGTCGATCCCACCGCCCGAGGCCTCGCGCAGCGCGTCCTTCAGCGTCGCCGGATCGTAGACGAGGCCGACTTCCGCCCCGTGGGCCTTGGCCACCGCGAGCTTGTCCTGCGAGGAGGCGCAGGCGATCACCCGGGCGCCGAGCAGCGCGCCGAGCTCCACCGCCGCCAGCCCGACGCCGCCCGAGGCGCCGAGCACGGCGAGCCACTCGCCCGGCTGGATCCGGGCGCGGTTGGCCAGCGCGTGCAGCGAGGTGCCGTACGTGATGGTGAGCCCCGCCGCCTGCTCGTCCGAGACGCCGTCCGGCACCCGCGTGAGCTGGCTCGCATCGGCCACCACGCGCTCGCGGCAGGTGCCGAACTTGGCGTGCACCACCACCCGGTCGCCGACCGAGAAGCCCTCGACCTCCGGTCCCAGCGCCTCGACCACGCCGCAGGCCTCGCCGCCGGGCGAGAAGGGCAGCGTCGGCTTCACCTGGTAGCGGCCGGCGATGATCAGCGTGTCGAAGAAGTTGAGCGCGGCGACCCGGACCCGCACCACGACCTCACCGGGGCCGGGCTCCGGGTCGGGCAGGGTCTCGATGCCGAGATCCTCGGCCTTGCCCAGCCTCGTGCACATCAGCGCCCGCATCGCATTCTCCCGGTTGTTCCGAGACCGCGATGCCCCGGCGGGCATCGCCCCGCAAGAGGGGCGCTCAGGGCCGCGCGTAGGTGCCGGTCAGGCAGCCCTTGGTCAGCACCCGCCCCGCCATCGCGTCGATGAGCGCGCCGCGCCCCGGCGCCTCCGTGAGGGCCAAAGCCACGGAGAGGGCGTAGGCCTGGAAGACGTAGCGGTGCGGGCCGTGGCCGCAGGGCGGGTCGGGCGGCAGCCAGCCCTGCTTGAGGAAGCTGTTGCGGCCGGTCTCCGCGCCCGTCGCGCCCTCCGTGAGGCGGCCCGCGGCGGGGTCGAGATCCGGGGCGATCAGGTGGACCAGCGGTTCCGGCGTCGGGCTGTCGGCGTCCTCCACCAGGAGGACGAGGCTCCGCGTGCCCTCCGGCAGGCCGGCCCACGCGAGCGGCGGCGCGCTGCCTGCCCCGTCCGCGGTGAAGCGCGCGGGGATCGCCTGCCCGTCCGCGAAGGCCGGGCTGGTGAGCGCGATGCCCTCCGGCACCGCCGCGAAGGTGGCGTGGTAGGCGGTCTTCTCCAACCCCGCGCGGAGCCCCGACAGGGCCTCGCCCACGGCGTGCGGCAGCTTCTCCAGCATGGATCCCTCCGGTGTCGGGGGACAACGAGGGCAGGGCGATGGGGTTCGGGCGGTGTTGGCGTCGCGGGTGCGGGCCGACGCATGTGGGGTCTCGGGCAGCCCCCTCCGCGCCCGCGCTACGCCGGCTTCTCGGCCGCGACCATGTAGTTCACAGCCGTGTCCCGGCTCTGGCGCCAGCCGTCGTTGAGCGGGTTGTAGACCACCCCTTGCGTGTCCACCGGCGTGACGCCGCCCACCCGCAGCATCCGCTTCAATTCCTCGGGCGTGATGAACTTGTCCCAGTCGTGCGTCCCCTTCGGCAGCCAGCCCAGCACGTACTCGGCGCCCACGATGGCGAGCGCGAAGGAGCGCAGCGTCCGGTTGATCGTGGCGGCGAACAGCAGGCCCCCCGGCTTCAGCGCGGCGCAGGCCGCCCGCAGGAAGGCCTCCGGGTCGGGCACGTGCTCGATCACCTCCATGGCGAGCACCACGTCGAAGCGGGCGCCCTCGGCCGCCACCGCCTCGATCGTGTCGGCGCGGTAGTCGATCGCGAGCCCGCCGGCCTCGGCGTGGGCGCGGGCCACCGCGAGGTTCTGCCCGGCCGGCTCCAGCCCGGTCACGTCGGCTCCGAGGCGCGCCAGCGGCTCCGACAGGATGCCGCCGCCGCAGCCGATGTCGACGATGCTCAGTCCCTCCAGCGCGAAGGGCCGATCGGTCTCGCGGCCGTGGTGCCGGCAGACCCGGTCGCGGATGTAGGCGAGGCGCACCGGATTGAAGCGGTGCAGCACCCGCATCGGCCCGGCCTCGTCCCACCACGTCGCGGCGAGCGCGTCGAAGCGCGCCACCTCGGCCGGGTCTACCCGACCCGGTTCCACCCGGCCCGCCGTTCCTTCCG
>NZ_LSIX01001054.1:0-222 GCF_001556475.1 Methylobacterium sp. CCH5-D2
GGTCCGGCGTCCTGCCCCGGCATCCCGGTCTTCTCGGCCATCCCGTGCTCCGCCTCCCCCGATCTCGGCCGCGATTGCCCGGCGGCGCTCACCCGTCAAGGTCCATGCGGGACGGTCCTCCCGGTGCCTCCCGGCCGGCGCCGTTGCCGGAATCGACCACCGCGGCCGGGCCGCTTGCGCCGTTGGGGCCATGGGCGATCGCTCCGGCGCTCCCTCCCGGCC
>NZ_LSIX01001055.1:0-25804 GCF_001556475.1 Methylobacterium sp. CCH5-D2
CGCCCGGCGCGCGGCCGAGGATGTTTTCCGGCTTGGCCTGATGCGCATCGAGACCCGCCGGGCGCGCGGCGAGGCGCCGACCGTCCTTCCCGCCCAGGCTCGCCACCGCGTCCTCGCGCGGGCGCTGGTGCCGCTGGAGAAACGGTTCCGGGCCAGGGTCCAGGCTCTCGCTGATCTCGCGGCCCAGGCGGCCGTGATGGCGGCCTGGATCCGGCGCGGCGCCGAGGTGGAGCGCACCAGGAGGACGCCGGGGATGCCCCGGCGCCCGGCCCGCGGAGCACCTGCCCCGCGGTTCTGATGATGTCGCGTGCATGGTTGCCGTTCAGCGGCGGCCGTACGACGTGACGGGCACGCCGGCCCCCTCCTCGTCGTCCTCATCGACGAACCGCGTCCGCGGCGCGATGCCTGGCACGAAGCCCACGTCGATCGTGAGGCCGGCCGGGGACCGCGGCAGGGCCGCGCCGGGGCGCCCGTAGACCACGAGAGCGCTATAGGCGACGGTTCGGAGCCACCTCGCCTGGAGCGTGCCCAGGTCAGAGGCTACGGCATCTACCGGCGCCATAGCGTCGAGGTATGCCCACGGGAGGGCGGCGGGGTCGCTGCCCAGGACGCCCTCGGCGTGGCGTTCGACGGAC
Source organism: Methylobacterium sp. CCH5-D2 (assembly GCF_001556475.1). NCBI lineage: Bacteria > Pseudomonadati > Pseudomonadota > Alphaproteobacteria > Hyphomicrobiales > Methylobacteriaceae > Methylobacterium > Methylobacterium sp. CCH5-D2. Next base: position 636 of record NZ_LSIX01001055.1, read on the forward strand.
CCGCGGAAGATGTCCGCCACCGGCTTCACCGGCGCGGCGGCGAACAGGGTGCGCAGCTCGTCGCGCAGGCGGGTGTCGGTCTGGCCGACCGGCACGTAGGCGCTCTCGACCACGCTGTAGGCCGTCACGGCCTTGGCGTAGTCGTTGAACGCCACCTTGTTCGGGGCGTCCGAGGTCAGGGGCTGGATGTGGGCGACGGCGGACAGCAGGTCCGCCCGGGAGAATGGGGACGTGGACATGGTGACGGTGGGCTCCTGAAGGAGGTCACGCCCGACGTGGACGGACCCTTCAGGGTGCCACTCCGGATTTCGCCGTGTGGCGCAGCGCCCGAAAAAGTGGGCCTCCGGCAAAATCGTGTGGCTGGTGCAGCTGAAGAGCCGCACTTTTCGCCGCGCAGCGGGCTCGAACGGGCGCCCAGGGTGGCTTTTGGGCTCGGTAATCCGCCCGCGCGGCGCCTCTTCCCGCGAATCGGTGCGGGTCCTATATTCGAATCGCCGTCTCCTCGGTCGGGCACGTGACCGGCCGTGGAGTGCGAAGAGGTGGCCCGCCTGACGGGGTACGAAAGGGTCCGGAGCAATCCGGCCCCTTTCGTCTTTCTGGGCAGGCGTTCGATAGGGCGGACGCTGCGGCCCGGCCGCCTGCGGCTACCGCATAGCTCCGCCCGCGCTACGACTCGCGCGGATTCCTGCGCGGTCGCTTCGTTCGAGGTCGCCCGCTGCCCTCCGGCAGCCTTCTTTGGGTTCCGTTTTCCCCGATTCTCGCAAGGTTATAACCTGAGTAGGCGTGCGCTGCGGGGATTTGCACCCTCCCCCCTGTTGCGGGGAGGGATGGGTGTTCGGCACCGATCCCTTCCGCGCCAGCCGCAGCCAGGCGGTCCACTCGGCCGAGACGATGCGCACGATGTTGGTATCATTCCGGAAGCCGGTCACGCGCCGCTCCTTGACGGTCACGAGCCCGAGCTTCACGGCCTCACGAATGGCGTTGCGCACTGTGGTCTCGGCGACGCCCACGATCGCCGCGAGGTGGCCGACGGCGAGGCGGCAATCCTTCCGCCGCACGACCTCCGCCGCCACGAGGGCAAGGACCGCCTGCTCAGCTAGCGTGAACCGGGCCGCAAGCCCTGGCGGTAGCCGCCCCGATGCGGCCCAGCGGCGACGGCGCTCCAGCGAGGCATCTGTACGCGGGCGGGAGCCGACGGTCCTTCTGGTAGACGCTGCGGCATCCGGAGCGGGTTGGCTATCGCCCGAGTTAGAAGCTGCTGGCGCTGCTAGGGAACCTCGCCGGGCAGCCGGCGCCTCGGTGCGTGCCTCGATCAGGCCAGACAGCACCTCGGCCTCGGCCTCAGTGACCCTCCCCTCCCCGTAGGCGCGCCAGAGCAACGCCGTTACCTGGGGCAGGGTGAGTCGGGTGGCCGCCTCGATCGCGCGGCGGATCTCGTCTGCAAACACGTGTCTCGGCCCTTATCCGCAGGGCCACAGAGGGACGTTCGGCGGCGCAGCCTGTGCGCTCCGTTCAAGACAAGCCGGTATCGTCGCGGGAATTGGCGTTCCCGCTTGACGCCTGGAGCGTCTCATGGCTTGTGAGGGGCAGCGATACCGGCCTCACAGGCCATCTCGATTTTCGACGGGCTCCTCGTTTGGCGACGGGGGGCCCGTTGGCTTTTCAGGGTCCTACTGCGGCGGCAATGATCTCCTAGTGCTGCCGGCGACTCGCGCGAGCGCGATCCGTAGCCGGACAAGGCATGTCGGCCGGGCGGCATGGTTAAGTCAACGCCGACGTTGGCGATGAGCCAGCGCGTGACCGAACAGACCTACTGGATCGTGGCCAACGGCGCAGACACTGAGGAAGTGGCGCAGATCATCCAGAGTGCGCTGATCTCGCTGGGCGACTGTGGCACTATCACCGTGCGCGAAAAGGGCAGCGGCAAGGTCGTGATCGGCTCAGTGAACTCGCTGGTGCTACCCGATGGGAAAGCCGAGATGAAGTTCATGATGTGCTCGACGCCGACGGGGATGGCGACGGGGCCGCAAACGAGGGCGAATAATGCCTTATCGTATTGCCCCGTCACCCCCTCCTTATTGTTCACTGACTGTGAACAGCGAGCAGCATGTGAACTGTGAGCAGTGTGTGAACTGTGAGCACCTTGTTGACAGCTTGACCTTAGTGGCGGACCATGATCGCTGGCACCCACTCGACGCCTTCCAACCAACCTCCTGCCCCATGGGGCTTTCATGCCAACCATCATCTTCGCCAGCCCCAAAGGGGGCGTCGGCAAATCGACCTCGGCTCTTGTCCTCGCAACCGAACTGGCGGGCAGGGGAGCTAACGTCGCCGTGATCGACGCAGACCCCAACAAGCCCTTGTCCCGTTGGTCCGCACGACCCGGCAGACCGGACAAGCTGACCGTCCAGGCAGATGTGCGTGAAGACACGATCATTGATGCCATCGAGACCGCCGAGCGGCAGGCGCAGTTTGTGATCGTAGACATCGAAGGCACGGCCAACATGCTTGTGGCCTACGCCATGAGCCGAGCCGACCTCGTGATCATCCCCTGCCAGGGCAGCCAACTCGACGCGGCCGAGGCCGTGAAGGCTATCAAGCTGGTGAAGCGCCAGGAGAAGGCATTCATCCGGACGATCCCGTGCGCAGTCCTGTTCACCCGGACGAGCGCCGCCATCGGGACACGCGACCTGAAAGACATTCAGGCGCAGCTTGCCGAAGCAGGGGTGCAGACCTTCACCACGCAGATGGTCGAAAGGGCCGCTTTCCGCGCCCTATTCTCCTACGGTGGCATGTTGGGCGGCCTCGATCCCAGCCAGGTCAGCAATATCGACGCCGCGAAGCGCAACGCCAAGATCTTCGCGCAAGAGGTCGTGCAGCTTCTTAAAAGCCATGGCAAGCCATTGCAGCGTGAGGTTGCGTGATGGGTGAGCGCGCCAAATTGTTCGAAGAGGACGATCTGGACCTGTCGGAGTTCACGCCGAAGGAAGGTCCACCACCGGCCGCGCCGGACCTGGAGAAGGTGCGGGAGGTTTCCGAGGCCGCAGATTTTCACAGCCGGGAGCCTAAGGCGACCAAGCCCAGGGCCGTGAAGCCGGCCGAAGCGGTCAATTCCGCGGGGCCAGCCGAACCGGAAGCCACGAAGCGCAAGCCTCGCTATCACCGCACCGGTCGCACAGTGCAGTTCAACTGCCGCACGACGCAGGCCTGTTCAGACGGCATGTACGCCATTGCCGATCAGCAAGGCTGGCTTGTTGGGGAAACGCTTGAGCGCGCCTACGCCGCCTTGCGCCGGGAGCTGGAGAGAAAGCCAAGCTAGAGCGAATCGCCAACAGGGTTGAACTGCTGCGTCTACCAGTGCCGGTGGCCAGACGTGGCGATTATCATTAAGCGCGCCGCGCAAGGCTACCGCTGCATGAAGCCTAAGGTGCTTTGGGCGACACCAGGGGCTCGCTGTTCACTGTTCACACACTGAGATCTAACTGTTCACAGTATGTGAACTTTGGTTCGGCACGTAGCTGCTCGATCCGCATGAACCAGAAAAGTGAAGGTTTTCCAGGCGCATAAAGCCGAGGGTGGCAGCCGTCGACCGCGTCGCCGAGGATTTGGGCCTCGTTTCGCGGGAGACGGCCACCATCCAGCGCAAGGCCAAGCGTGGTCCAAGCGGTCCTACTGGTCAATTCAACCTTCGCGCAACCGTGGCCGACATGAACGAGTTTGTGGATTGGTGCGGCCGCGAGCGAATGAGCTATCGGGAAGGTTTTGGAAAGCTGATGGAGATGAAGTGACGGGCTGAACAATAATATTAGCCCTTGCACTACGGAAAAAGAGAAAGGGTTAGTCGTCAGACTAACCCTCCTCGTTTCCAGTTCTTTAATATTCAAGCCGTCAAAGGGCTTATCAGAAGGCCGTCTTCTTACCGATGATACCGACGAAGCTCGACCGGAATTGTGTGCCCCACTTGCCGTTCTTTTTTGTCACAATGTAGAGCGAGTCGTAGGTGCCAATCGGCTTGTTGTCTTTGTCGAAACGCGTGAACTGCGTAACGAAGTGCAGCTTGTCCTCGCCCTGCTGAACGAGCTTCCGGGTCGTCCAGTCCGTGTGATCCCAGTTCTTGGCCTTAGCCAGCTCAGCCACGTCGTTCGACTTGGCATACTCCTCGGGGGTCTCCCAAACCTGCAGCTCGTTGTTGCCGGCGATGCGCGAGTGCGGGAAATTCAGGCTGGCAGCCCACGCCTTGCCGTCCCGGGAGTTGAACGTCTTCATGAAGTTGTCGAGTGCGGCGCAGCCCTCCTTGAGTAGGGCGTTGCTGCCAGGGCTCAGGCACTCATCCTGCGGGCTGCTATCGGCAGCCTGAGCAACCGGAGCAACGGCGAAAGCAGCGAGCGCCGCCAGAACACGAAACGTTTTCATCGGTTGATTTCCTTTCTTGAGCTATTTCAACTGGCTGCGTGCCGCAGCCCTCCCAAACCTGGCAAGCTTTTTGTCGATCTTGCCAGCGTTAGCTGTAATACTGAGGCGCTTTCTTGAACGCCGGCCAGGCGTCCGGATCGTGCCCAGTAACCACTTCAGCGCCGGTCTTCTCGGCGAGCGCGCGCAGCTTCTGCACGGACCTAACGCTATCGACCGCTGAGGCCAGGAAGCCGGGCAGCGCTTTCTCGTTCCAGTGATCGAGCGTGTAGGCCGCATCAATGGTTAGCAGCAGCGGCTTGGAGTTCGGCAGGCGCACCAGGAACGACTGATGGCCTGGCGCATGACCGGGGGTGAACACCGTCGTCAGAGTGCCGTCGCCGTAGATGTCGTAGTAGTCGTCGGCGTGGCCGTTCAGGAACTGCCACTTGAGATTGGGCCGGTCGAAGTCGGCACGGATATAGCCGCCCTTAGCGAACCAGTCCGGCGTGAACGCGTACTCGTACTCAGACCGCTGGACGATGTGCGTGGCGTTCGGGAAGCGGCCGATGGCACCGGTGTGGTCGAGGTGCAGGTGAGACTGGAGGACAAAGCGCACGTCCTCCGGGGCAATGCCGAGACGGCGGAGCTGATCGACACAGCCCTCGTCCTTGCCGAGCACCGGCTGATAAACATCGGCGATGCCGCCCCAGTACGCACGAGGATTTTCGGCAACCTCTACCGGGTTGCCGCCGTCAATGATAGCGTGGCCGTCCGGATGGGTGATCAGAAAGAACGGTACCGGGATCTCGTAATCGGCGCCGCATCCCTGATTCATCTTAATATTGTGGACTTTGCACTTCAGCGAACCTGCCTGAAGCATGTAGAGTCTTTTTTCGTTCATTCATTCCTCCCATAACTAGTGGAGAAGCCGACTTTAAAAGGCCTCTCTGTAAAGCTGCAGGGCGTCCGCTTCCGTGACCTCCACCGGGTTGTTCACGAGGAGGCGTGTCTGCTTCATGGCGTCTGAGGCCAGAAGAGCGAGCATGTTTTCGCCCACGCCCACGTCGCGCAGACGACGCGGCGCACCGCTTTCGTCCATCAGCGCCTGCATAGCCTCCACGAAGTCATGGGCGCGATCAGCCGAGCGCGCCGGCACCGCGATCACCTCGGCCAGTTCGGCGTAGAGTGGTGCGGCGGCCTTGGCGTTGAAGCGCAGCACCGGGCCGAGCATCAGGGCATTCGAAAGGCCGTGGGGCACATGGTAGTGCCCCCCCAGGGGATAAGCCAACGCATGCACCGCCGCGACAGGCGAGTTCGAAAACGCCTGGCCGGCGAGCATCGCGCCGAGCAGCATGCCTTCGCGCGCGGAACGATTGGCACCATCCTGACAGGCCGGGACTAGGTTGGTCGTCAGCAGCCGCAGCGCCTCGCGGGCGAGCGCATCGGAGAGTGGGTTTTTCTTATGCCGGCTGGTGTAGGCTTCGATCGCATGCACCATCGCATCGATGCCGGTTGCAGCCGTGTGAACCTGCGGCAGGCCGACCGTTAGCTCGGCATCGAGCAGCACGTAGTCCGCGTAGAGCTGCGGCGACACCACACCCATTTTGGTGGTTTCGCCGGTCGTGATGATCGAGATGTTGGTCACTTCCGAACCGGTGCCGGAGGTGGTCGGCACCAGGGCGAGCGGCAGCCGGTCACCCTGAACCTTGCCGATCCCGTACATGTCCCCCAGGGACTGCCCGGTGCTGCCCAGGAGCACCGCGGCGAGCTTGGCGACATCAAGCGAGGAGCCACCGCCGAAGCCGAGCACGATGTCGGTGTCCTGCTGACGGGCGGTCTGCACACACGCGTGGAGGACGCTCTCCGGGGGATCGGCCACCACCGCGTCGAAGATCGTCACGGTGAACCCGCTGGACTGCAGGTTAGCCAGAATGGGCTCGATCAGGCCGGCTTTCACCAAGCCGGCATCTGTGACCAGAAGCAGGCGGCGCGCTGGGAAACGTGCGGCTAGGCGCTCGCCGAGATGAGCGGCCCCGGACCATTCCATCTGGATCGAGGGAACGGTTTGGAAATCGAAGGTCGGCATGACCGGATAGCTCCTGAAAGTGCGCGGAGGGCAAAAGCGCTCAGGCGACGGACGAGCACCAGTATTTGGTCTCGGTGTATTCATCGATGCCGTACTTTGAGCCCTCACGGCCCAGTCCGGATTGCTTCATACCGCCGAACGGCGCAACTTCATTAGAGATAACGCCTGTGTTGTGGCCTATAATTCCGTACTCAAGTGCTTCAGCCACACGCCAGGAGCGGCGGTTATTCTCAGTGTAGAAGTAGGCAGCGAGGCCGAATTCGGTGTCGTTAGCCATCCGCACCACCTCGTCCTCGGTCTCGAACCGGAACAGCGGCGCAACCGGTCCAAAGGTCTCCTCGCGGGCGATCCGCATCGATTGCGTGACATCAGTGAGCACGGTCGGCGCGTAGAACAGTTCCCCGGCACTGTGGCGCTGACCGCCAACCAGGATCCGCGCCCCGCCGTCGCGGGCGTCAGCCACATGGCTTTCGACCTTGCGGATGGCCGCCCCATCAATCAGCGGCCCGATTTGCACCCCATCATCGGTGCCGATGCCGACCTTCAAACCGGCGACCCTATCGGCCAAGCGACGGGAAAAGGTTTCGTAGACCCCAGCCTGGACGTAAATCCGGTTCGCGCAGACACAAGTCTGTCCGGCATTTCGAAACTTGGAGGCTATCGCACCCTCGATAGCCGCATCGAGGTCGGCATCATCGAACACGATGAACGGCGCGTTGCCTCCGAGTTCCAGCGACAGCCGTTTGATCGTTGGCGCGCACTGCGCCATGAGTAGCCGACCGACGCCAGTGGATCCCGTGAACGACAGCTTGCGGACCCGATCGCTGGTAGTCAGCACCTCACCGATGACCTTGGCAGGGCCAGTCACAATCTGCAGGACCCCGGCCGGCACGCCGGCCTGTACGGCTAGGTCGGCAAGAGCAAGCGCTGTCAGCGGCGTTTGATCGGCCGGCTTGACGATGAGAGTGCAGCCAGCGGCCAGCGCCGGGCCGGCTTTGCGGGTAATCATCGCCGCTGGGAAGTTCCAGGGCGTGATCGCAGCACAGACACCCACCGGCTGCTTCAGGACCAGAATGCGTTTGTCGGTCTGCGGCGGGGGGATGACATCGCCGTAGACGCGCTTGGCCTCTTCAGCAAACCATTCGATAAACGAGGCCGCATAGAGGACTTCGCCGCGTGCTTCCGCAAGGGGCTTGCCCTGCTCGGCGGTCATAATCGCGGCCAGATCATCCGCGTTCGCAACGATGAGGTTGAACCACGTCCGCAGGACTGCTGCCCGGTCACGGGCGGCAGTCTTGGACCAATCCCGGAAGGCGCGTTCGGCGGCGTCGATCGCCTGCTCGATGTCGTGCTCATCCAGCGAAGGAACTGTAGCCAGATGCGTCCCATCGGCAGGATTATGAACCGCAATGGTCGCACCATTGGCCGGCGCCAGCCAGGCGCCATCAACCAAGCAGGCCTCACGCAGGAGACTGGGGGATTTTAGGTGCACGAAGCAACCTCCCTAGGACCTTGTTTGGTTCATCTAATTGAACCATGTTCTTGTAATTGAACTTATGCCGAGGGACGACCGATGAGTCAAGGTAGGCAAGCATGAACAACATTCAGGGCGAGAGCGGCCCCGAAACGGTGCCAGCTCTTCGGCGCGCTGTCCGAATTCTGGATTTGGTAAGTGCAACCGACGCCCCCCCCAACGCTGCCGATCTGGCACGTGCACTGTCGATCCCGAAAAGCACCGCGCACGGACTGCTAGCCAGCATGGTCGAGCTTGGGCTGCTCACCCGATCGCAAGACAGCACCTACCGCTTGGGGGCGCACCTCATGCAGTGGGCCAGCGGCTACCTGGGGCAGCAGGACATCGTGCAGGAGTTTCAGAGACACTTCATGGAAAACGCTGAACTGTCGGAGCACACGGTAACACTAACCGTCCTTGAAGGCACCGAGGTGGTGTACCTGAGCTGCCATAACAGCAACAAACCACTTGGCTTCACCTTTCGCATTGGGATGCGCTTGCCAGCGGTCTTCACGGCCACTGGTAAAGCTCAGCTCGCAAACGTGTCAGACAAGGAACTGGAAGGCCTGCTAGGGACAACTTGGCCCGAACCGTTGACGCGATCCAGCATCAGAAGCCTAGACCAGCTCCGCCAGGAGTTCGGAGCCATTCGCCAGCGTGGCTACTCCATCGATGATGGCCAGATACGTGAAGGCATGATTTGCGTCGGCGCCGCTGTACGAGACTTTTCCGGCCGCTCAATTGGCGGGGTGGCGATCAGCCTGATCGAAAGTGAGGCAATCCCGCAAGTGCTTGACCGGGTAGGGATGGAACTACGGCGAACAGCCGATGCTCTGTCCGCTCGCCTTGGAGGTTAGCGGTTAAATCCAATCAAAATACATTAATGTTCACACAGTATGTTTCGCCTGAATGGCCGCTTGGCTCAGTATTTAGAATGGAGCCGAAGCCTACTTTACGGCCCCGGTGCGCAGGATCGTCGTTAGTTCCTCCTCAACAGCCGTCGGAAATCCCAGCGCGTGCAGCTTCGTCACCGTGTCCTTGACTGGGTAGGCGAAGGATCGCAGCGTGAAGGTGCCATCCTGCCAGACGGCATAGCTCGCGCGGGCCTCGCCCGTGCGAGGCTGGCCGATGCTGCCGGGGTTCACCACGGTTTGACTGCCGAACTGGCCGAGAAACGGCACATGGCTGTGCCCGACCAGCAGCACGTCGGCGGTGACGGCGTGCAGCTCGTCCGCCCAGGCATCCGGGGCGCCGCGCCCGTAGAGCGGATCGGACGGCGTGGCGTGGGTCAGGTGAAAGCGCACCCCCTCCCGCTCGGCCTTGATGTGCTGCGGCAGCTCGCGCAGGTAGGCTTTCTGCCCGTCGTCCAGCAGGGATGACGTGTGCCGGCGCGTGGTTTCAGCCAGCACGCGATAGCGAGCGCTCCACCGGCTGTCGTCGTCATGGCCCACCGCATGATCGTGGTTGCCCTGCACGACCAGCGATGCCCGTAGCCTGATTTCCTCGACGACTTCCCGCGATTGAGGACCATAGTTGACTAGATCGCCCAGCATCCAAAGCTCGTCGTAATCTTCGGGCAGCGCCTGCAAAGCGTCCAGATTGCCGTGAACGTCGGAGATGATCACCAGTTTCATGCGCGGGAGCATGGCTCAGATTGCGCCTGACGAACATCAGAATATCCCGCTGTGCTCATTACTCATGAGTCGTGAGCATACCCGATGCCGTCCAAGTCCGACGGTCGGTGCGCCCAAAACTCAGGCTCAAGATCATCGATCTCTCGCTGTCAAGAAAACGACCGTTTTTCTGACACTAGTGGCGAGTCTTAGACGGGGCTCCCCATACAGCTCCGATCTTGTCGGAAAAACGTGTCAGCTTTTCTATTGCGGATTAAAGGGTCTTTCTACACTATCCCGACATGCTCGTCGGATATGCCCGCGTCTCCACTCTTGATCAGAACCTCGACCTCCAGCGCGATGCGCTGACCAAGGCCGGGTGCGAGCGCCTGTTCGAAGAGAAGCGCTCCGGCAAGGCGGGGACCAAGCGACCCGAGTTCGAAGCAGCGCTGGCCTACCTGAGGCCGGAGGATGTGCTCGTGGTATGGAAGCTCGACCGGCTCGGCCGCTCGCTCGTCGAGATGATGCGCACCATCGACGGCCTGCGGGTCAAGGACGTGCACTTCCGCTCGCTCACTGAGCAGTTCGACTCCGCCACCGCTCACGGCCGCTTCGCCCTGCAGATGCACGGGGCCATGGCCGAGTACTTCCTCGACCTCAACCGCGAACGCACCATGGAGGGGCTCAAGGCAGCGCTCGCCCGCGGTCGCAAGGGCGGGCGACCGAGAAAGCTCTCCGAGGCTGATCTCGACGTCGGCCGTGCCCTGCTGGCGGCCGGCACGATCAGCGTGGCTGAAATCGCCAAACGGCTCGGGGTTAGTCGCGACTGCTTCTACACCTACTTCCCGCGTGCTCGGGCTGCCAACTCCATGTACCGGTCCAGATCGTGAGACAGATCTGATGCAGGTGCGCCTTCGCCGTTGCCGCCGGGAGCTGAAACGAGGGCGGCCGCCCATGTCCGATATCCGTTGGCCCTGGCAATGGCTTCGATGCAGTGGCCGTGGATCGCGGGCTCGCCTCGGCTTCGAAGCTCAAGCTTGAGGGCCTGCGCATCGCGCCTCATCTCTTCCAAGGTGCGAGTAGAGCGTTGGTGCATAGCGATCCTCATATATGAAGTAGGTCGGGATTTACGTGCAATCGACAGCGCTACAATAGTTTTAAATCTTCGATCAAAGTAAATACTGCCCGAGTGCTTACACGGTCTCAACGGCCAAACATCCAGATCGGAACGCCTTCGGGCTGCCCGGGCTTCGTGTAGTGCGTCAGGTGGTCGAAATGGATCTTGGTCCGAGTGATCGCACTGACCTCACCACCCAACCCCAGCACGAGGCCGCCGCAATAATCGACGCGGACCGTGCCGATCTCGGGATGGACACCGAACAGTCGCGGCGCTGTCCATCCCAAGGCCTCGGCTTGCGCGCCGAACGCGTCCAGGAAGGCGAGCGCACGAGTATGGACGGCCGACCAGATCCTTGGTCGATAGTCCGGGCAGGGCATCTCGTGGGGGGCCAACCGCGCCAAGCCCGCCCGCCACAAGTCCAGACCATCGGTCTGCGGCAGCCCATCTGTGACGTCGGTCGCGGCCCCCACATCGAGTTCAGCTTGAGCCTGGGCTTCTGCCTGCTCTCGGGTGAGGCCGCACTCGTACTCCAGGAAGGCGGCGCGCTCATCGAAAGTAGGCACATCGGAGTCGGGTTCGACCGGAGACGAGGTCGTCGACCGAGTGCGATGGCACGCGCATTTCCCACTTTCTTCTCTTTTTCTCACTACAAAAGAGGAAGGTGGGAGATGCAACCCTTTGATACGGCTAGCGTTTCCCGCACTTCCCACATTTCCTACCAGTCCGGATACTATGGCTTCGCGCGCGCACACTTGCGTGGCGGCTGCGGCCCTCGGAAGGTCGACATATTCAGCTCGCGGCCCCCTCCCCTCGGAGTGGGAAATGTGGGAAGTATGGGTAAAGCATTGATTTATTGAATTATTTTCGTTTCCACCGTCGGCATAGATTGCGGGAAACGTGGGATCGCCGGCCCCCTCCGGAACCGCCAAGCCAGCTGCCAGTCCGCGGGCGAGTGCACCGAGGTCCATCAGGCACGCCCCCCTGCATAGACCGCGAACAGCGGTTCGATACGAGCGATGCGCCCAAACTCCTCGCGCGACAGGGCGTAGGCGTCGGTCTTGCCAAGCTTCGCCACGTAGGCGACGGCGAGGTGACGCTCGCTCTTGCGCTTGACGATGAAGCCCTGCCGATCGAGAGCTCGGGCGACCTCCATTTCCTTGAGCGCGTTGCCGGCCGCCTCCACGAGGCGGTGGCGAGGGATGTAGACCGCGTCATCGTCGTACCAGCCGAACGAGTCCCTGCTGGGCGGCTGCCTCCCCTCCGTCAGCTCGGTCGGGTAGATGGTGGAATCCCACCGCTCCAGGATCCAGGTCCGAAGCGCGGCGGTCGCCTGCGCTTCGGGATCGAGCGCCATGGCGTCGCTGGAGTTCCGGAACCGCGCCCAGGCCCAGCGGATGGCGCCATGGACGTCGAGGGTTTCGGGCAGGATGCCGAACTCCTTGGCCAGCGTGCCGGCGGCGGCGAGAACGGCGAAGGGTTCAGCGGCCCGACTCAGTGAAGCGTCCGCACCAGCGCCCGCAAGGGCGATCACGCTCTGGTTGACGAGGTCGCGGATCCCCTCGGCTTGTCGCAGGCCGCCCTGCTCGATCAGTGCGGCGACGAAGGCGGGACCCGCGTGTCCGTAGTGCTGGTCCACGCCGTGGATCGTGGCGCGTACGCTTGCATCGACGGCCCGGTCGACGCCGGTGATGTCGACGTCCGGCATGCGCACGGCCATGCCACCGAACCAGTCACCCCCGTCACCCCGGACCTTTTCCTCCAGCGACTTTTCCGCCGACAGAAGCACGAAGGTCGACCAAGTCAGGCTCGGCCGCAGGGCACCCGTGGGCGTCATGCGCGACTTCCCGACGCCGCTGGCGACGCTGTAGATGATCTTGCCCAGCTCGACCCCGTTGACGTGACCGAGCTCGTCCAGCGCGAGGATAGTGGCATCGGCGCGGGAGGCCATCGCCTCGACGCCGTTGGCCGTCGCGCGCGCCGTCTGCAGCAAGCTATCCCGTTGGTCGAGCGCGGCGCGGGACCAGGCCGAGACCGCGAGGCGTTGCGCGGTGGTCTTGCCCCCGCTGGTCCGGCCCGAGATGTTGATGCCGCAGGTATCGAGGCCGAGCAGGGCGATCAGCGGCCCGGCGAACCCGGCCATCGCGCCGAGCGCCCAGTGCTGGCAGCCCGGGACAGCCACAGCGGCCGCAACGGCGGCCTTCCACCCCTCCAGGGTCCCACCCTTCGCCACCGGAGCTGCGATGCGGGCGCCGGCCGAGAGTTCGAGCGGGTTCCCGTCCGGGCCCCCGACGATCTGCCCGGACGGGCAGACGAAGAAGCGATCGTCCTGGTCCGCGAGCGTGTGCCATCCGGGGGCCCGCACGACGGTGATCTCCTGCACAGGATCAGCCGCCTTGAGGCAACGCACGGCGACTAGCTCGCCGTCGTCTTCCGTGCGCAGGCCCGCGTCGAAGAGGAGGGCCCGGATTTCGGCGCCTGCCTGCTTGGCCAGCGTCCCGCGGTCGATGTCGATCTCGCGGCGGCGTCCGCCCATGTCCTCGACGGCGATGCGCAGGCCGTAGGCGTCGTCCTGGTCCACGAAGCGGAGCCGGGCAACGACACCGAACGGCGAGGCGACCGGCTGCGCCTCGACGGCGTCGCCTACCTGCACGCGGCGATGAACGCGGATCTTCCCACCCACAGTCCGCTGGTAGCGGAGGTCCAGGGTGTCCAGCCGCGGCAGCGGGTAGTCTCGCTCGACGCGCCGGAGTTCCTCCAGGTCCTCAGCCCGCTTGCGCTCGGCCTCCACCTCCTCGGCCACCGGCGTGAAGGTCTCCGCGGTGAGAATGCCCGCCCGGACCGCTTCTGTCCCGTCGGCCCCGTGGACGTCGAGCCAGTCCGTCGCGGTGCCTGGCTCGCCCGGCAGCGCGATCGACACGCAGACCTGCACTGGAGCGCGGATCCCGAACGTGCGCGCCGCCTGTTCGCCCCGTTGGCTGGGTGCCTCGCGCCCCGCCTTGATGGCCTCATCCCGATCGGCGGCCACCGTGATGCGCCGCGTGGCATCCCAAGGCTTGAACGCCTCGATGCCGCCGGCGTTGATCGCCGAGATGACGGCGACCTCCCGGTTCGCGATCTCCGGCTGGAAAGCGAACGCCACGGCCGCTGCGGTCTCAATGCCCTCCGCCAGGATCGCCCAAGGGGCCGAAGCCGGGTCCCCCCAGAACACCGCGCGCCCCGCAGTGCTTTCCTCCCCGACCAGCTTCGCGGACTTCTTCGGGTCGCGCAGCTTGCCATCGGGACCCGGGCCGAGCTCCGCCTTCCCGGCGCCGGCGGGTGCGAGATAGATGCGGTGGGCGTGCTCGCGCCCCTCGCGATCGACGGTGCCGAATACGGCACAGGGATACTCGCCCACCTTCGAGGGCTTGGCCCGGCCGGACGCAGGCGGATCGAAGTAGGCCAGCCCCCGGAGGCCCACCGCGGGCGTTTCTGGCATCGGCACCGCGTCCTGCTCGATCCCGAGGCGGTGGGCGAGATAGGCGCGCGGCAGGGTGTCGTCGCGGCGCTCGGACGGCGCATCCAGCAGGCTGCGCGCGTCGCTGGCCTGGAAGGTCCCGCCCCCGATCCGCTGGCGGATCAGGTCGGAACGCCCGAGGATCTCGACGCAGCGGATCTTGGCCGCTTCGAAATCGAGCGCCTCGACCTTGCAGGCGATATCGAACACGCTGTCCGACTTGCGGCCGGTGCAGGTGCAGATCGCCCGCCCCTTCTCGGTCAGCCGCCACTTCCTGGCTCCCCCGTGGGCGGGGTAGGGGCAATCGATGTGGCTGCGGCGCCCGGCCTCCCACGGGATGCCGAGGGCCTGGACGATGGCGGTCTCGTGGCCGGAGACGGCCTGACGCGCGGCGTCGGTCGAGACGTAGCGCTCAGCAGGTGAAGTGGTCATCACGAACGCCTCCGATCGTCGACGATGGGAAAGGCCAGCTCGGCCAGCAGCGCGGCCGTCGCGGCGGGGCAGCGGAACCGGGTGGCGATGACCGCCTGTCGACGGATCTCCGCCGCCTCGGCCGCCGGGGCCGGTGTCTCCGCCGTCATCCCGGTCGGCCGGTCCTCAGGACGCTGATCCCTGAACTCCATCGTGGCCCATGCCCCATGCCTGCCCGGAGTCACCCGGGACTACCTCCGCGATTGAGCACCACCCTCGGCCGCCTCGCCTGCTCTGGGAAAATCCCCAGAGAAGCGAGCATCTTGAGCGGAAAATGCTGGCGCTCGGCTAATTTCGGAGATATTCCGTAATAGGTAGAAACACAATACGGAAAATTTCCGTATTAGGGGTCATAGTTATGGCAAGGTTACCGGCGCTGATCGACCTACTCACCTCGTTCGGGGGCGGGGAACGGAAGACCTTGGATGCGCAGTCCCGGATGCTGCGCGACGCCGGGCTGCTCAGCCCCAGCAAACGTGGCGTCGGAGCCGCCGCCATGACGACGGAGGATGCGGCAACCCTCTTACTCGCCTACATGGCAACTGACTCTGCCGCATCGACACCAGAGATTGTGCAACGCTTCGCAGGACTTACGAACTATCTGTACGAAGATCCGGACTACGATCGGTTCCAGCCACGATACAGTCGAGCTAATCTTATGTTCTGGCCGCTCTACAGTGCTAGAACATCGTTGGATGCCCTGAAGGTGATGATTGCAGCATCAGATAGCTGTTGGGATTTTTGCCGAGATACGGGGGGGAAGCCCATGCAAGGGGATAAGCCAACACTCGCGCACTTAGCTGCGCTTGGGGCATGGCGCGAGACGTTCAATGCCCGCGATGTAGAAATCAGTCTTGACCGGGTCAGTAGGTCACTATCGATAAACATCAACGACATTTACGTACACAAATATAGCCAAAAGCCATATTACTTACCGGAATATGACAAAGATGATATATTTTCTAGGCGCACTTTTAGTCACAGATGGACCGAATTTAGTCGCTACGATCGCGACGATATTCGACCACTGATGACAAAGGTGGTTCATATATCAGGCGAAGCTTTGCTGAAAATAAATCATCTCATAAACAATCATTGATGATTTTGCGATATATTCAAATATTATCCAGGAACAATTGATTTGTAGCGAGGTGCGAATAGGAGAGACGTCAGGAAGGCACACCAGGGCCCTGGCTCGGCCGTGTCGAGGAGATTGATGGCTGCTCGGTCGGGCCCCCCGCGGAGATGCCCGGCATTCGCACGCGCTTAAGCTTCGACCTCAATGGCCTGCTCGACGACAGCGCTCTCGACAAACGTCCCGAGCCGCTGAGCCATGGAGTTGTAGAGGTCACTGCTGTCCGACCCGTCGCTGAGGGTCAGCACGAAAGCCACGTCCTGCTCGCCCAGCTCGTGGTGATCGGCGGCGTCGAACTGAAAGAGGTCGCGAGCGAAAACGCGAGCATGCAAGCGCATCGTGTCGCCGCTGAAAGTAATGCCCCCACGTTGGCCGAAATCGCGGATGTGCCGACGGACGGGGTGCCACTTCGCCAGGTCACTTCTGGCTGCGAGTTCGGGCGCACGATCCTCACGCATCGAACCCAGGAGGTTACCCGTACCTCCGGCGCGGGTGGTGTACTGCAAGGCGGCCTGCAGGCGCGTAGCGAAGTAGTTGGGCCCTCCATTGTCGGAGACGATCGGGTCGAGGATCGCCGTGAGCCGGCCCTTTCCGGCAAGCTTGCCATTCCGGATCATCTCAGGCGGGATCGGGATGCCGCGCCAGTAATAGTTAAAGCCCGGCCGCATCTTGGCCCGCCATGCGAGGGTCACGGAACCGGGAGCGCAGGTCCAAGGAAGATGTTCATGCAGAGGTGTGCCCCAGCCCAGCGCCGCGTCGTGACGCTCCAGCTCGGTCGCGTTAATGATCAACGCCCGCACAAGGTCGGGCGTCGGATCGCGCAGGTTGGCGAAGGTGTGTGCCGCAAGGGATGACACCAGAGGCGTCGCGAAGCTGCTGCCCGTATGCTGTCCGCCACCGATCATGCGGAGGTTTGAGAACCACGAAAGGTCTGGTTTGAGCATCCCGTCCGGACCGGGCCCGCGCAGAGAAACGGTGCAAGGACCACCCGGCACGCCATCGCCTGCGTGAGATCGACCTCCAACAGTCAGCGCAGCCTCACAATCCGCGGGCGCACAAAGCTGCAGGGTACCGCCAGCGCGCTGGTTGCCAATGGAGACCACCGGCAAGATGCCGTGGTCGCGGGCAATCGACCGGATCTCGTCGCCGAGGAAGCTGACGAGGTCGGCTTCCGCCTCGGGCTCAACGGCATTGAGCGAGATGTTCCAGACCCGCGTCTCGGGGTGGGCTCGTGCAACAGCACGCAGGTAATCGACGAGGCGGGCGAAGTCCGCTGGATAGTTTGCGCCTGGCCGGGGAAGCGCCCGCACTGTGCCGACGCGGCAGTCGAGCTGAGGCAGGTTGAGGCGATGGTTCCAGGCGTGGGCGTGCACCACAAGGGAGGTCACGCGATTGCCGTGGACGTGATCGGCATGGATTGGTGGGACGAGGTCGGGAGCCTGCCATGCCTCCAGGCCGGTGTAGCTCTGTGCGGTCAGTCCGCCATCGACCACCGCGACGATCGGCTGAGCGGCAGCGTTCGGTACGGGCGGAGTCGGCTCGGCGCCGAAGCCGGGCGATGTCGCCTCGATGCGCGGCACCGGGTCGATGCGAAAGGACGAGCCGGACAGGACGATGGCCTGAAGCGCATCACGGCTTGGCACTGTGACGACGCCACGTGCGCGGCCGACCCTGCGATAGCTGCGAACGGTTCGCGCGAGGTTCGTTTCGTCCCTTCGGACGTTCACGACCGCCTCTGTGCCGATCATGCGAGGCGGAAGCTCGACCACCGAGAACGTCGGTATGACAGCGCGCTCGGCCTCGAAGCGCATGAGCGTCTCGATCACCGATGCACGGGCACTCTCGTCGCGGAAAGGTAGGAGCCACAAGACGAACGCCTTGCCGCCCTCAACCTCGGAAGCACGATCCCAGAGGGCTTCGACCCCACGGCCGCGGAGCAGATCGTCGGCTCCGTAGGGACGTATGTCGCGCACGCGGGAAATAGCGACCCGCGCCTCGACGGCAGAGGCGTTGCGGATATGGCGGGCCAAGGTCGGAAGGTGCGCGACCTCGGCTTCAACCAGGTAGCCGCCACGGGTGGGCGCGACGAGCCGCGCATAGCGGCCATCGGTGAACAGTGCTCGCGGTGTCCAGCTCGGCGCGAACGAGTCCTCAAACATCTCGACGGCCAGATGGATACGCCCTGCGTGTGCGGCTGGCGCACCGCTGCCCACGATAGCGTCGATCCGCTCGGATAGGATACGACGCTGCGCATCCAAACGGTCCTGTACGACGTGCTCTTCCTTCGCCCCTCGACCTTGAACAGTTTCGGGTACTGCCTCCTTGCGAAGTGTCAGGACCGGGTTGAGCGCGGGACGCTCGCGGCGATCATCCGGCGGCATGCCCGGGCTCCTTCAGATAGGCGCCCACAGTCTGACGCGTGACGCCCAGGAGCCGCGCGATGTCGGCGGCCTTCACGGCGACGCCGCTCAGGTGCTGGGCAAGTTCCTTTCGGTGATCCGCCGCTACGCCGGAGCGGCTCGGTAGGGTGAGCGGCCCCTCACGGCTTCGTAGCACCGCCCAAACGACGGCGCTGGCGTCTACTGGACTACCGTTGAGCGCAGCATGCCGCCGGGCGGACAAAGCGATGTTCTGGATATCCGCGCCACTCAGCCCCTCGGAGACTATCGCCAGCGTCTGTGCGAGTTGCGTCGCGCCATCATCGGCCTCGAAGAGGAAGTGGTGCCACAAGCCAGTTCGCGCGCCTGCATCCGGCAACCCGAGGTCGGCCTTGTAGGGGAAGCGCCGCCAGATGGCCGGGTCGAGGAGCTGCGGGTGGTTTGTCGCAGCGAGCACCACGGCGCGATCATCGAGAGAGTCCAGCCCCTGGATGACGGTGTTGACGACACGTTTCAGCTCGCCCAGCTCGTGCCGGTCGTCGCGGACCTTGGCGACAGCGTCCATCTCATCGATGAACAACACTGCTTCGCGCGACGGCACGAAGTCGAAGATGCTGCGGATGTTCTTCGCTGTGTCGCCCAGGAGCGAGGAAATCACCGAGTCCAGTCGCACCGTGTAGAGGGGGCGGCCGAGCTGCGCGGCGATGTGGCCAGCCAGGAGGGTCTTGCCGGTACCAGGGGGGCCGGCGAGCAGCATCGACAGTCGCGTCGCGAGCCCCTTGGAGGCCAGGAGGTCGGCGTTGCGCACGTCTTCCAGGAAACTCGTGACCACGGCGCCATTGGCGTCGCTTAGGAACACTGGCGTCGTCGGCCAGGGCTGTTCTTCGATCAGCGGTAGCCGGGACTTACTATCGACCGGCAGGCTCTCGGCGTAGCCAGAAGCGCGCAACGGCACTCCCTTACGCCGGATCAGCGTGCGCAGGGTGCGGGCAGCGTTCTCGTCATCGAGGTCGCCAGCAATCTTGCTCCCCATTCGGCGCACGCGCGTGTAGTCGGCCGCAAGCGCAGCATCGACCAGCTCGAATAGGTCGTCGTTGGAAACCGGCATCAAAACGCGCCCTGACAAGCCACGAGGGCATCTTGTAAGGGCTATTCCGTAATTTTGTCAAGAACGAATGGTGAATTGTAAGATTGAGAGGCGATCCTGTCATGTGATCGGACGCCGTGGATAGTTATGCTACTGTGCGGTGATGGCGCGTGAGACCACCACCTCGGCCATGCCGTCGGCCTCGGCCTCATGGCGTCGGTGCCGCGACCGGGGGTGAGACCCAGAACCAGAGCGGGCAAGCCTTGCGACCGGCCTCCTCGCGGATCCTACCGGTATCACGGCACCGGATAACGGCGCCCCGGGGATCGTTCCACGTCATCAGCTCCAGCCACAGCCGAGCGGTCTCGGGACCTTCCCGAAATGCCACCCTCAGGGCCGCCTCCGTCTCTGTGATCGCGGCGCGCGTCGTCGTCGTGCCCGCCCACCAGCCGCCTCCGGCCCCCATGCACAGGGCAACCACGAGGCCAAGGGCCACCGTCGCTGCGGTGCGCCGGTCCATGGCCCGTACCCGGCTGGCGAAGGCCTTCGCGGATGCGTCGGCCAGGGCGTTGGTCAAGCTTGCTACGGTCGCGGTCTCGGTGGCCCAGCACTCGGCCCGAAACCGCGCCGCCTCGGCCTCCGCAGTCTCGCGTCCCTCGGCGAGGACAGTGCGCAGCTCGGCGACTGTCTCGGCGCCAGCAGCCACGAGCGCGTCGTGGCGCGCGTCGAGGTGATCGGCATGCACGGCCATGCCCTCGACGAGGGGCGACATCGGGTCCCCGTGTTGGAGCCCGGACGCACGCGCCGCCTCGCGCAACATGTCCCCTGTGGCGGTGGGCGGGACCACGGGCAGAACCCGTCGCGAGGCTGGTGCGGCGCCCCGGGTCACGGGAGCCACTCCAAGACGGAGGCGAAGCGCTCTTCCATTCTGCGGAGCCAGATGGAAACCTGCTGACGCTTCCAGGGACCGAGCGGTCGGGCGCCCGCCGGCGCGAGACCTTGCGCGGCGAGGTAGAAGGTCAGGCCCCCCTCTTCCAGGTCGGGGCCCGGCTCCAGGCGCGGCATCGAGGCCAATCGCGCGCCGCGGGCGACGGTGGCCGCGAAGATCGGCATCGTCTGCACGGTCTCGGAGAAGGCCGCGTGCGCGCTGCGCCCCGGCGGCACGGTACCTTCGTTCAGCACCAGGACCGTCGCCGGGCTCGCGAGCAGGCCGCCCTCCTCGACACTTTGAAGATACGCGGCATCGTCGATCGACGCGCCCATTAGGTGCACGCAGACGATGTCGATGCCGAGGGCCGTGAGCCACGCGAGCAGGTCCATCTCGCGAGCGATGGATTTGAGCAGGAGATCACCCCCGCCGAGGTCCAGCAGCACGTCGTGCCCGCAGAGGAGCTGCGTCTCGACGAGGCCGGCGATCCAATTCCGCACGTCGGCGTCGTCGGCCGAGGCCGGGCTCACCGCGTGGGAGAAAAACCGGGCCAGCGTGCGATTGGTCCGGTCGCCGTCGGCGACCACGACGGTCCGGCCGGCATTGGCGGCCCGGTCGATCATCCACCGCGCCAGAAGCGTTTTTCCACGGCTCCCGCGGCCGAGCAGCAGGATGAGCTTCGGGCGGATCTCGACGTCCGGCGATGGTGCGGCCAGGGTTTCAGTGAGGCGGGTAGCGGTCTTGGCCTTCGTCATGATGAGGGCTCCTCGTCGGGGGCCGGGCGACGCGGCGCCGGCTGCGGTTGGCGGGACGGTAGGGGCGGCAGGGGGACGCGAGAGGCGCCCATCGCCGCGAGGACGGCCGCGATGTGCTCGGTCGCCTCGACGGCGCCGGCCGGCGTCCCCGCGATCGGCGCGGCGGCCGGGGCGACGGGTGCGGGCGTGGTGCGAACCGGCATGGCGGCCGGTGCGGGCGGGACGACGCGCACGCCAGGAACTAGCTCCCCCGGTGCTGGACGAGCGCGAGCTTCTGCCTGCCGGGCGGCGGCCACGGCCTCGCGCACGCGCCTCCAGGTCCTCGACGCGGTGTCACAAGTCAGGGGCCGGCCGTGCTCGTCCGTCAGCTCCAGGTCAGCGAAGGCCGCCAGGGGCGCGGTCCACTGGATCCTGCCGGTTCCGAGCTGGCGCAGCATCTCGTCGTGGTGACGGATCATCCACGTTCCAAGCCTCCGGTCCCCGGCCCGGGCCCGCGCAAAGGCGGCGGCGATTCCTCGATCGCGGCGGGGCATTAGAACGCCCTCTCTGGCTGGAGAAGAGGGGCGGCACGGGGCCCGGAGCGGTGCCGCATCCGGAGACGACCGGGGCGTGGGAGCCGGGTTTCAGCCCCTACAGACCAAGGCACCCGTAGTCGGGTCGTCGGCCTCGGCCGAGTGGTACAATCCGAATCGTCGGCCCGCGCAGGGCTTGGAGCCGACGTGCGGAGGCCTTCACGGTGACGGAGCGGGAGGCCCTCGGGGCGTTGGTCGCGGAGGTCTCGGACCTGCGTCGCGAGGTCTGTGCCCTGACCGGCTGCATGGCGCAGATCATCACCGGCCAGGAGGCGCACACCGCTCTGTTGCAGGCGCTCCTCTCGGCCGTGGTTGACCTCGGCGAGGAAGGGGGAGGCGACGGGCTGGCCGAGACCCTCGGTCGGATCGCGGACACCCTGGATGAGCAGGGCGAGACGCTTGCCGCGATGCGTACCGGTCTCGACGCCATCCCCGCGGCCGTGGCGGCGACGCTCGGCACCGCGCGGGCAGCCTGAGGAGCGGCCGACGTGCTCACGTACAGGGTCGGATCCGCTGGCGGCCTGAGCGGCGCACGGGCCATGACGGCGCACCTCATGGAGCCGACGCTCCCGCCCGAGATGGCGCAGCTGGCGGCCTATTACGCCTGCGCCCCGGGCGCCTCGACGATGCCGCCGGAGGCCTTCACGGTGACCGTTCCCCGTGTTCGCGAGGACCTGGATCCAGGGCTCGCGCGCCTGCTCGGGCTCGACCCACGCCGGCCGCCGGACGCCGACGGCATCGCATATCTGCTGGCCGGCCACCGCGCCGACGGCACCCCGATCCCAGGCCGGGCGGCGCGGCCGGCGATGGTCTCGCTGGCCGAGGAGACCGGGCTTCCGGCCGACCGGCTGCCGACCGTCGAGGAAGTCGAGCGGGTGCTCGCCGGCCGACACGCGGTGACGGGCGAGGCCCTGCCGGCGGAGCGCGTCGGGCCCCTGCGCGCCCGCACCCTGCGGCTGTTCGGGGCGACCGAGACCATGGCGGCCGGCGAGATCCTGGATGCGCTCGCCCAAGGTCGCCGGGCAGATGGTGCTCCTCTGCGGCCGACCGCGTACCGGGACGCCGTGACGGCCTCGCGCGTCGCTGTAGGCTACGTCGACTTGTGCTTCAGCGCGGATAAGAGCCTGAGCATCGCGACCCTCCTGGCGCCGACGGCGGCCGAGCGAGCCGCGCTCCATGCCGTCCATCGCGAAGCGGTCGCCGAGACCATGAAGGCCATCGAGGCGGTGCTCGGGCGCGCCCGGCGTGGGAAGGGCGGCCGCGGCGGCACCGAGGCCGGGCGTCTCGCGTGGCTGGCCTTCGACCATTTCACGTCCAGGCCCACGGTGGATATCCCCGACCGAGACGCCGCCACGGGCGAGGCCTACAGCCATCTCGCCGTCGTTCGGGCAGCCGGAACGCCACAGGTCCACACGCACGTCTGTGTCCCGTCGGTGGTGCTGACGTCCTCGGGCCACGTGGGTGCACTCGACCTTGCCGAGATGCGGGGCCTGCACACCTGGGGCGCCCTCTACCAAGCCCATGTCGCCACCGGGCTGCGGAGGCTGGGCGTCGCCGTCGACTTGGACCCGGACACTGGAGCCGCACGGGTGCGGGCTGTGCCGGAGACGGTCCGCACCGCGTTCTCGCGCCGCACAGCCCAGGGCGAGGCGGCCGCCCGCGCCTATGCCACCGCTCAGGGTCTCGATTGGGATTCCCTCGACGCCCGGCGCCGGGTCGGGCTGCTCAAGGCCGGCGTCCAGGGAAACCCGAAAGCACCGAAGGTCGATGATGTGGCCGATGTCGCGAGCTGGCGCCGCGACGCCGAGGCGCTCGGTTGGCATCCGACCGGAGTGTCCAATCTGGACAGGCCGATCCCGCTCCCGCCCAGGACCGAGCGGCTGGAGATCGCGCGCACCGCAGCGGTACCATTCCTCGAGCGTGGTTTTCTCGGCGAGGCGGTTCTCGACGGGTCCGCGGCCAGGATCGCCGCCGCGCGCGGGTTGGTCGCTTCGGGCGTCGAGGATGCCGACGAGGTCAACGACGTGGCCGCGGCGCTGGTGGCCGGCGGTGTCCAGGATGCAGGCGCGCCGGCCTCGGTGATCGTGCGGGAAGTTCGCGGGCCGCGGGGCGGGGCCGAAACCCGGCTGACGACGGCCGCCCACATCGAGCGCGAGACCCGCCTCGTGGACCTGGCGCGCGAAGCCGCGTCCGACCGCTCGGGCGCCCTCTCCGTCGAGGAGGTGGAAGCGGCCGCCGCAGCGTCGGGGTTGGACTTCACGGGGGCCCACGGCGAGGCCCAGGCTGCGGCCATGCGGGCGATCGGCACAGCTTCCGGGCGCGTCTCGGTTCTTTTGGGGTCGGCCGGCGCCGGGAAGACGTCGCTCCTGAAGCCACTGGTGTCCGCTTGGACCGCGCGAGGCCGACGCGTCCACGGCGCCGCCATCGCGTGGCGCCAGGCGCAGGCCCTCGGCGAGGCCGGGATCCCGCAGGAGCAGTGCCTCGCGGTCGCCGCGCTTCTTGCCCGTGCCCGAAGCGGCGCGCTGCAGCTCGGCCGGGATGATGTCGTGATCGTCGACGAGGTGTCGCTCACGTCGGCCAGAGACGCCGTGGCGCTTCTGGAGATGCGGGAGGCCTCGGGCTGCACCCTCGTCGCGATCGGCGATCCGCTCCAGGGCCATAGCGTCGAGGCCGGCGGCGTTGTTGGCCTTCTCACGCGCGCGCTGGACGGGGCTGTCGCCGAGGTGTCGACGACGGTCCGCCAGCGCGCCGAGCGGGAGCGGGAGCTCGCGGGTCTCGCGCGCGCCGGTCGGGCTGCCGACGTCGTGGATACTCTCCAGGACGAAGGCCGCGCCCGCCTCGCCCCGGGCACCCAGGCTGATGCCGCCGCCGACGCCGCCGCGTTGTGGTGGGAGCGCGTCCAGGCCGTCGACGAGGGCGGGGTGCTGATGGTCGCCCCGACGCAGGCCGATGCGCGCGCTGTGGCCGAGGCGATGCGGCGCCGTCGGCAGAGAGAGGGGAAGCGTGGACCCGAAATCGCGGAACTCGACGCCGTGGATCAGGCCGGCGCGGAGTACCGGCTGCCGGTAGCCATCGGCGACCGCGTGAGGCTCTACCGCCGGACATATGGGCGGGGCGCCGGCAGGGGCGCCATCGGCGTCAACGGGAGCATTCTGGAGGTGCGCGCCGTGGAGGCTGCCGGCATCATCCTGCGCTCCGGATCCGGACGTGAAGCTCTCGTGCCGTGGCAGGCGCTGCGCGACCGCGAGACAGGTCGGCTGCTGCTTGGGCAGGGCGACTGTCTCAGCATCGACAGCGCCCAGGGTGCCACTTCGGAGGAGTGCTGCCTCACCCTGCTCCGGGGCTCGGACGGCATGGATGCGAATAGGTTCTACGTCGCCATGTCCCGCCATCGGGCGCGGTCGTGGATCCTGCTGGGCGAGGGCGCCGAACGCCGCGCCGTAGCCGGCCAGCGGCCGCTCGGCGATGCGCGTCCGATCCGGTCGGCCGATATCTGGAGCCATGCCGCCGCGGCCTTCTCCCGACGGCCGGCGAGCGAGACAGCCCTCGACCTGATGGAGCGGGCACACGTCGCCCGGCGCGCGGCCGAGGATGTTTTCCGGCTTGGCCTGATGCGCATCGAGACC
>NZ_LSIX01001056.1:0-393 GCF_001556475.1 Methylobacterium sp. CCH5-D2
GCGAGATGGCCGTGGTGCGCACGTTCAGCAGGAAGGCGAACAGCACCACCGCCACGACCAGCACGGCCTCGACGAGGACGCGCTCGACGTTGCGGATCGAGGTCTCGATGAAGTCTGCCTGCCGGAACAGCACTTGGTCGGCCTTGATGCCGCCGGGCAGGTTCGGGTTGAGTTCCTTCAGTGCGGTCTCGATGCTGCGGGTCAGCCGCACGGTGTCGACGTCGGGTTGTTTCTCGACCGAGACGATGACCGCTGGCTTGGCCATGTAGCCGGCGTCGCCCCGCTTCACCTTCGCGGCAAAGGACACCTCCCCGACCTGGCGCAGGTATACAGGCGTGTCGGCGACCGTCGCGACCACGAGGTTGCGCAGGTCGTCGAGGCTCATGGTCCGGC